>NZ_QFFX01000090.1:0-8227 GCF_023522295.1 Prevotella sp. TCVGH
GATTCCATGCACATTTTTGTCACATAAAAGAAAACGACTCTAAATTATGCACATTTTTGTCATATAAGCCAGAAAACCTGCAGAGATGACGCCTTGATTGGAGTTTTTAATAATTTGGAATTTAACCTCTGCATTGAGGGCAAACTTTTCTGAGAGGTCGTATTGGAAACCACCACCAAGGTTTACACCAAGATTGCCGTCACTGTGTGATTCGTTACTTCCTACTGTGATACTACCAGCTGGCGTGCTGACTGTTTGAGTGAAGCCATCAACAGAACCGCGTAGGTAGGTAAGTCCTGCCAGGGGGTAGACCTTGATATTGTCTCCAAGTGAGAAGAGATAATGTACATCCAAATTGATATCCCACCAAGAAGCATTGTTCTTTTTTAGGAAGTAGTCGAATGTTGCCTGTGTGCGGATAGCGTCAGTGATTCCATAGCCACCTTTTAGACCCACACCTAACGATTTGATGTCTGTTGGATACGCCAGTTGCCCACCTAAGTAGGCTTGTCCCTCTTGCGCAAAAGCGCCAATACTAAGCAATGCGATGACTGCTGTTAAAAATAATTTCCTCATAACTATGTTGATTAAATGAATAATGTGTCCCATTTCTTAGTCATTGATGCTTAGTGAGAACCAGCTTTGACTGATACCACCAGCCTTGACTTATGGTTGTAGAATATGTTGCTACAAAGATAGAAAATATTTATTATTTATGGATGAACGTATCATCATTTTTTTAAGTTTTTTTATTCTGTCTTTTCTGCAATAGCTTGTTTGATTTGTGCTTCCAATTCTTCGCACAGCTCAGGATTGTCTTTCAGTAACTTTTTGGTTGCATCGCGTCCTTGTGCCAATTTAGAGTCTTGATAAGAATACCACGAACCACTTTTCTTGATAATGTCATATTCTACGCCCAAATCAACAATTTCTCCGATTTTTGATATTCCTTCACCAAAGGTGATCTCAAATTCTGCTTTGCGGAATGGAGGTGCTACCTTGTTTTTTACCACTTTCACACGCACTTGATTACCAACAACCTGGTCGCCATCTTTCAGGCTGGTCACCTTTCGGATGTCCAGTCGTACAGAGGCATAGAACTTTAATGCGTTGCCACCTGTAGTGGTCTCTGGACTACCAAACATGACTCCAATTTTTTCTCGCAACTGGTTGATAAAGATACAGGTGGTATTGGTCTTGCTAATATTCGAGGTGAGTTTGCGAAGAGCCTGACTCATCAGTCGAGCCTGCAAGCCAACGTTGCTGTCGCCCATGTCACCGTCAATCTCTTTCTTAGGTGTCAGTGCTGCCACAGAGTCAATAACCAAGATGTCAATAGCTGAAGAGCGAATCAGTTGGTCTGCTATTTCCAAAGCTTGCTCACCGTTGTCGGGTTGCGAAATCCATAGATTATCCACATCTACGCCTAACTTTGCGGCATAAAAACGGTCGAAAGCGTGTTCGGCATCAATGAAGGCAGCAATGCCTCCAGCCTTTTGTGTCTCAGCAATAGCATGAATAGCCAGTGTAGTTTTTCCCGAAGATTCTGGACCATATATTTCAATGATGCGTCCTCGTGGATATCCACCCACACCGAGTGCGCAGTCTAATGCAATGCTACCTGTTGGTATCACTTCAACATCTTCTATTTGTTCATCACCCATTCGCATAATAGAACCCTTACCAAAGTCCTTCTCTATCTTCGCCATGGCAGCCTGTAGTGCTTTCAGCTTGCCTTCGTTGGTGGCTGGTGATTTTGTTTCTTCTTTTGCCATATTTTGTATTTTATTTTTTTGTTGTTGAGCTAATTAGCCTAATTGTTCCTATTGACTTTGTCAGCCAAAATGACTATAATTCCAAATCTTTGCCAAACTCTTCGTGCCAAGGCAAGCCTTGCTTGTTGAGTTGTTCCATGAAAGGATCTGGGTCGAAGTCTTCAACGTTCCAAACGCCAGGTTTCTTCCAAATTCCTTTAAGAAACATCATGGCACCAATCATGGCAGGCACACCAGTGGTATAGCTCACTCCTTGCATTCCTGTTTCTTTGTAGGCGTCTTGGTGTTTGCAGTTGTTGTAAACGTAATAGGTAAGTTCTTTACCGTCTTTTATACCACGAATGCGACAGCCGATGCTCGTCTCACCGTCGTAGTTCTCACCAAGGTCTTGTGGATTGGGCAATACGGCTTTGAGAAATTGTAGTGGAACAATGTTTACCTTCACCTTCGTGTCAGAGCCATCAGCCAGTTCTGCCTCGTATTCAATCTCATCGATGCGCGACATACCCAAATTTTGAATAACATCCAAATAGTTAAGGTATTGTTCACCAAAGGTCATCCAGAACCGAGCTTGTTTAATGGTAGGATAATTCTTCACCAAGCTTTCCAACTCTTCGTGGTGCATCAAATAGCTTTCACGTGGTCCGATGTTTGGATAGGTAATGGGTTGATGGATTTCCAAAGGTTCTGTTTCAATCCATTTGCCGTCATTGTAATAAAGTCCCTTTTGTGTGATTTCTCGAATGTTGATTTCAGGGTTAAAGTTAGTGGCAAAAGCCTTATGGTGATTGCCAGCATTACAGTCGACAATGTCCAAATAATGTATCTCATCAAAATAATGTTTGGCAGCGTAAGCCGTGAAGATACCACTCACGCCTGGGTCGAAACCACACCCAAGAATGGCTGTAAGTCCTGCTTTTTCAAATTTGTCTTTGTATGCCCATTGCCATGAGTATTCAAAGTGTGCCTCGTCTTTGGGCTCGTAATTAGCCGTGTCAAGATAATTGCATCCACAAGCCAAGCAAGCTTCCATAATGGTAAGATCCTGATAGGGCAATGCCAAGTTAATCACCAACTCTGGCTTGTAATCGTTCATCAAAGCTTTTAGTTGCTCCACATCGTCGGCATCTACTTGGGCTGTTTTGATGTTTGGGTTACCAATAGCTTTTACTATTTTATCGCATTTCTCTTTACGTCTGCTGGCTATCATCAACTCTGTAAACACTTCTGGATTCTGTGAAATCTTAAATGCTGCTACGGTTGCGACGCCACCAGCGCCAATCATTAAAACTCGTGACATAATCATGAATCCCCGTCACCTCCGTTGTGGAGGAGAGTGCCTCGCAGGGTACGCCTTTATCGGCACTTTCTGTTGGTTGTTATACTTTATTTTATTTCTTCGCTCTTAATCCCTAAGGCATTCATTAACGAATAGCCCAAGATTTCTTGCCTGAAGTTTCCTCCCACTAAGGGTTGCATGGCAAAAACAGTGATGCGTTTATTCTCATCGTCTACGCTACGCAGACTTGTACGGATGCGGTCGAACACCCCCTCCCGTTCACAGTTGGGAACTATCATCATCCGTTTGACATTTGGATGCTGGCATACGGTGAGCAGGATGTCCATAAAGAAGTCGGTATCCTGCACAATATCCTCTACAGGAAAAGAACTTAATATAAACTCGCCTAAGTGATCTTTGAAAGCCTTTCCGTTCAAGTCATTTTCAAAATTGCCTGGCTGAAAGTTTTCCAGTGTAGTCTTTTCCTTGCTATGCACAAAAATCACTTGTGTGTCATGTGTTCCTTCTCTGATACCGCCATCTAAGGCTATGCAATCAATCCAACGAGCAGTGTCGGCTGCAGGTATGCGCCGTCCAATCATTCGTTCAAAGTTCACAATCAGGTCAAAAGCAACCTGATCGATATAATCACCATCAACGAGAATGATATTCTCGCTCCATTGATTGTTTGAAATTTGTGCATCCATACTTTGCAAATTTACATAAAAATAATGATACCAACCATACAAAATATAAAAAACTAATTGCATGAACACAGCTCTTCCATTGTAGAAAGGGTGTAGATGATGCAAAACGCTCTTTTTTCTTCTTTTGTTTCACCAACCATGACTCTTCAACGAAAGGTGCAGTTTTCTTATTTTCTTTGGTAATGGCATTTGCAGTTTTTGTCCTGTAATTTTACCAAAAAACGGTCATTCAAAATCTTCAAAATAGAAAAAATGAATAGGCAAACACACAACAAAAATGCGCTGATTTTCACAAAATAGACGTCTTTTCAAGCTGGAACATTGATTTAACGCCCTTGGAAACACCATTTAAGGGTGTTATTCACATACCATAACAGCATTAAAGCATGCAAATAACAAGCTTAGAGTAATGCTTTAGCCGCCAAAAAATGGTAAAAATAGGAAGAAAAGAGATGTCGTAAGCGTAATATACTTAATAACAACCAATTACAAACCTCGCTCATTTCTCGCGTATTTGCGACCCACTTTGCCGTTGGTTGTTTTCACGCGAGTTTTGAGAGGCACTTTGTAAAGAAAATTCAGCATTAATGAGCCTTCCATGTTTTCTGAATATGTTATAAAAACTAAAATAACCAATGATCTGAACGATTATTACACTTTTGTGTAGTGCATATTTATTTTGTAGATTCTACTTTTGCGAAAAATAATTATTGACTATGGAACAAAGATACAGTAGAAACAGGCTCTATGTGAGCGACAGGGAACAAAGTATTATCAAGCATTATAAGATTTTACTTGGCGGCGCAGGTATTGGCAGTATAATCGCTGAATGTGCTTTAAGATTTGGTTTTGAACATATCACCATTATTGATGGAGATAAGGTGGAGGAAAACAACCTTAACAGGCAGAACTATACAGAAAATAACATTGGTAGATACAAAGCGAAGTGTTTAGCTGAACGCTTGCAAAGCATTAATCCCAATGCACAGATAGACTTTCATACGGAGTTTCTGACTCCTGATAATATCGAAAAGATGCTGAATGGGCATGATGTGGCTATCAATGCCTTGGACTTTAAGGATAAGACCCCATTCATCTTTGATGAAATATGCAAAGAAAGGAAAATTCCTGTACTGCACCCATACAACTTTGGTTGGGCAGGTTTTGTTACAATCGCAGACCCATTGGGACATTCCATATCAGAATTGTCAGACGGATTTAAGGGATTTGAACTAAAGGTGGCTGAATATGTTACCGGACATGGGGCTTTTTGGAATCAGCCAAAAGAGTGGTTGGATAAAATCGTTACTCAATATCGAGAAGAAAGTGAAACGCTCCCACCTCCGCAACTGTCCATAGCATCATGGATTACAGCGGGATTGTGTACAACGGCAATGTACAATCTTGCTACAGGAAAACCTGTGAACTATTTTCCAAAATTCTATTTCTCCTCACTTTTGCAATAAGCGAAGTTCTTTTCTCAGAACAATTTGTTTAAGGTTGCCCTTGAAATAGCTTCTGTAATATTCGCCACACCTAATTTTTCAAAGGCGTGGCGTTTGTAGAATTTAATGGAGTCTAACGAGCGACACATCCTGTCTGCAATTTCTGCCATCGTAAGACCAGCCACAGATAGTCTGAGAACTTCAAGCTCTTCTTCTTTAAGCGATACACCATCACATTCCTTCCACCGATGTCCCTCGAAAGAGTAATTCCAATATTTCTGTTGTCCATTCTTGTGAAATTCTACATGCCCAGCTGTTTTATGAGAAGACAGAGACACGACACACATTCCAATCCATATCTTGCCCTCATCGGTCAATAGAATGGGAGTAAGCTGATGATTGATTAGTTTGCTCCTCGTTCCACTCTTCAGATGAAAATGATAGGACATAGAACATTGATATTTATCAACGTTGTCGAAAGTATCAAAGAACTTAAACCCACTGCTGTTCAACTCCACGAGCATTTTTTGTTCCTCCTCCGGCACATGTTCCAAGTAAAAACTGTACCCTAATTCCTTCACCTCCTTTGCCGTATGCCCACAAAGAAACAAAGGGTTGTCCGACACATAAAGAAACTCCTGCCTGTAATAATCTATCAAGTAAACGCTCTGATAGGTAACACGCGCAAAAGCCTCTACGGTTTGCACCAATGTAGAGAGTACATGTGAGTCATAGTCCGGTGCGTTGCGTACGGTATTTGATGCGATAAAGAATTCTTTTACATCTGTCATATATGGCGAACATATTAGGTACTTCACTTAATCTCATGGCAAAAATACTTTTTTTCTTCGAAACGACACTAAAAGATTACACAAAAGTGTAAAAAGCAAGATAGAAAAGAAAAATTACACAAAAGTGTAACGATATAATTTGGAGATATAAATATTTTTGCAACAGAAATAATCAAATCGAGAAGATTATAAAGCAGACATAACTGCCAAAATGTGTAATGTTAGAAGTTATAAGAATCTGATTAAAAACATTTTAAAAATATCTCTTATGAAAAATTTGATAGCTACTTTATTAATGTTAATAAGTTTGCAGACAATGGCGCAAAGTGTTACAGGAAAAGTCGTGGACGAAAAACAGAATCCTGTCTCATTTGCAAACATTGTAGTACTATCTGCAAAAGATTCTACGTTTCTTGGAGGAACATCAAGTGATATCGATGGTTTTTTCCGAACAGAAAAGCTTTCTCAAGGAAGTTTTTTGAAAGTTTCGTCTGTCGGATATAAGACGAAGTTTATAAACTGTAATGACGCATCATCCATTATCATAATGATGGAAGAAGACTCCCATTTGCTTGGAGAGGTCATTGTAAAATCCCAATTACCGAAGACATTACTCAAAGACGAGGGAATGATAACTACCGTTGCAGGCAGCATATTGGAGAAAACTCCGTCAATGGAGCATCTGCTCGACCTGATTCCGAATGTATCTGTAAGGAATGGAAATATCGAAGTATTGGGAAGAGGAGCTCCTGAAATATACATCAACGGAAGAAAGATGCGCGATGGAATGGAATTGGAACGCTTGCAGCCTGACGAGATAAAGAATATAGAGGTCATAACCAATCCGGGAGCACGCTATAATGCAAATGTGAAAAGCGTGATACGCATCACTACGAAGAAGGTTGTCGGCGAAGGATTCAGCATTGACAGTAAGACTAACTCGAAAGTGAATGAGCAGAAGCGAATGAGTTGGGTTGAAAGTCTGCGGTTGAATTACCGAAAGGGAAGATGGGACACGAACATTCATCTCTATGGGGCCTATACGCATAAGCAAGATGACAAGCAAATTCATCAGATGACCTATCTTGACGATATTTGGGAACAGAATTCTGCTGTTTCTCAAGAATACACCAATGTCAATCCTTATGTGCGGCTGACTACAAGTTACTCGTTAAATGCTGATAACTCTATTGGGGCAAGTATCAGTTATGACCGATATGCCAAAAATTTGGCCATTGGAGATATTAAAGGACTGTCTATGTGCAATAATGTTCAGACAGAACAGTCGCTGTCATATTTCGAGTATCCTGGCAATTCAAAAGCATTGTTGTCCAATGTTTATTATGTCGGGAAAATAGGAAAAATGAATATTGATTTTAATACTGATTATTATTGGTCTGGAAAAAAAGAACAGATGAATAATACCGAGAAAATAAATGAGGTAGGAGTACAGGAAAAAGTGCAGAAAATTAATTCTGACCGGCGGACATATAATCGTCTGCTTGCTTCAAAGTTGGTGCTTTCGGTACCTTTCATGTCTGGCAATCTATCGTTTGGAAGCGAGTTCTCTGCATCCAACCGGAAAGAATCTTACACTGTATTGCCGCAAGATGTGGTAAACGATGAGAACAGTCGGATAAAAGAGAATATGACCTCTGTATTTGTTGATTATAGCAAAACTTTTGGTAAACTGAACGTACAGGCAGGACTACGATATGAATACATCAACTTCAACTATTATGATCACAATATGTACGTAGCAAATCAAAGTAAGACGTATGGTAATTTCTTTCCCTCTTTGGCACTCTCTTTGCCAGTTGGAAAAACACAGATGCAACTAACGTATGCTACTGATATTTACCGTCCTTCATATTATGAACTTCGCGATGGGGTGCAATTTAACAACCGTTATACCTACGATTCAGGAAATCCTTTCCTTGTCCCATCCATCAGTAAAAATTTAAGTTATGCCCTTTCGTGGAAATGGCTTAACCTGTCGACTATGTTCACACACATATCGGATGAAATCTGCACGCTGGTAAAGACGTATAAAGATAATCCTCAAACCACACTGGCACGCCCGGAAAATACGCCATCGTACAATAATGTACAAGTTTCATTAGCATTAAGCCCTAAGTTTGGGATATGGAATCCTGGCTAATGTGACAAAAATGTGCATAAAAACGTTTCAACTACTTGTAAATCATTACCTTTGTTCCATTTATATATT
>NZ_QFFX01000091.1:0-7922 GCF_023522295.1 Prevotella sp. TCVGH
GCCGGAGGCGCGAAGCCTCCGAAGAGCGGCATCCGACTTGTCTCCGTGTGTTAGCCTTTGCAAACATAGTAACTTACAATGTTAAGTGTTCAGCGATTGTACTTAGTGCATGTACGGGGAAGAACGACAAGGCTGCCACGATGAAGATGACGGCAAAGGTCATCACACCGAATGTAACGGTATCAGTTTTCAGCGTTCCTGCACTTTCGGGAATATATTTTTTCTTAGCAAGAATACCAGCTATTGCCACCTGACCTACGATGGGCACAAAACGTCCAAGGATAAGCACTATGCCACACGAATAGTTCCAGAACCAGGTGTTGTCACCCAAGCCCTCAAAGCCGGAACCATTATTGGCGGCCGAGGATGTGTATTCGTAAAGCATCTCGCTCAGTCCGTGATAGCCGGGATTGTTGAGCCATCCGCCCTCACTTGCAACGAACTCAGGAGCATGAACGAAGAGGTATGCCGCCAATGCAGTGCCAACGAGAATAATAAACGGATGGAGCAAAGCTACCATCGAGGCTATCTTCATCTCGCGTGCCTCCACCTTATGCCCTAAGAATTCAGGAGTTCGTCCCACCATCAGTCCACTGATGAACACTGCAATGATAAGGAAGGTAAAATAGTTCATCCAGCCAACACCAACACCGCCAAACCAAGTGTTTATCTGCATATTCAGCATCTCTATCATTCCCGACAATGGCATTGTGGAGTCGTGCATTGAGTTGACCGAGCCATTGGAGGTGACAGTGGTAGTGACACTCCACAATGCACCAGCGGCCGAACCTATGCGCACTTCCTTGCCTTCCATAGCTCCTCCATTCTGTGCAATCCCCATGGCACCTATCCGTGGATTGCCGTTCATCTCCTGATACATGTTGATGCCCACACCCACAAGATAGGCAAAGAGCATCACTCCAAAGATGCTATAGCCCAACTTGCGGCGTTTCAGATAGAAGCCGAATGCAAAAGCCAATGCCATCGGGATAATCAGGATACTACAACACTCTACTATATTTGTAAGGTAAGTGGGGTTCTCAAGCGGATGCGATGAATTCACGCCGAAATAACCGCCACCATTCGTTCCAAGTTGTTTGATGGACACGATGGCTGCCGTAGGGCCTTGCGACACCTCCTGTTTCTGACCTTCAAGGGTGGTCAGCTCCATCTTTCCGTCGAAGCCCATGGGTGTACCTTCCACTATCAGAATCATACCTACAACTAAAGACAATGGCAATAAGATGCGGGTAGTGCTTAACACCAGATAACGCCAGAAGTTACCAATAGTCTGCGTTGTTTTTGCCGCCAAACCCTTCATGATACCAGCCATTGCTGCCATACCTGTAGCGGCTGTGATGAATTGGAAGAGCATGATGACAAAGAGCTGCGTGAAATAAGTCAGACCGCTCTCACCGCTGTAGTGCTGCAGGTTGCAGTTAACCATAAACGAGATACAGGTATTGAAAGCCTGGTGGCATGTCTGTCCGATGTTGCCGTCGGGGTTGAGAGGCAATACTCCTTGTGCTACCAAGAGCACCATACCCCACACAAACCAGAAGAGGTTCACCACAAGCAGTGCACGGAGAAACTTCTTCCAGTCCATCTCCTCGTCGGGATTCACACCGCTCAACTTATACATAAGGCGTTCCACCGGCTTCATGAAGTCGAGGTACGTTCGTTCGCCTTTATACACTCGGGCAATATACTTGCCAAGTGGCCAGGCGAGTCCCACCATAAGGACAATCTGTAGGATTACTCCCAAAACTTCCGTATTCATACGTTATTTAGAATTTTTCGGGCTTGATGAGTACGTACATTAGGTACGCAAAAACCACCAAGCTGATGATAAATAATGTTGTGTACATAATCTCTACCTCCTTTTTAGATTTTCTCGAACCAGTCGATACATTTGAAGAATAGCCAGAAGCAGCCTATGCCGCTCAACAAGCAAATTGCGAAACCGATTGTAAACAAATCCATTTTCTTTCTGTTTTTAAAAGTTATACATAAATGTTTTTAAAAGTGCGATTTCTCGCCATGGCAAAGCTCGAGTAAACTCGACTTTGTTCATATGGCTTAACGAAATCGTTGTCACCTTATGTATCGCAATGGATGTGCCAAATATGTTTTTAATCATATATTATACTGTGTATCAATATCATACAAAGATAAAGATTGAAAATGTAGCAAATAAAAACCCTTCCAAAATGAAATAAACACATTCACTTTGGAAGGGCGGGAATGACAGTGTGGAGCATTTATACGGTTATCCCATATTCTTCAATCTTACGATAGAGAGTGGTAAGTCCGATTTTGAGCAGTCGAGCCGTTTCTGTCTTGTTGCCGTGAGTATGGTGGAGAACCTTGATGATGTGGTTGCGCTCCACACTCTTCAGGTCAAAGGAATCATTGGCTACAGCGGATGTATTGTCCGAAAGCATGTCTATAGGCAGGTCATGATTAGTGATTTCGCTTTCGCATACGATGATGGCATGCTCTACGGAATTCATCATTTCTCGCACATTACCTGGCCATGGATAAGACAAGAACAAATTCTTTGCTTCGGAAGACAGCACAGGGGGTGGGCAACCAATTTGCTTGGCATAACGCTCAATGAAATGCTGGGCAAGCGGCAGTATGTCCTCCTTGCGCAGGCGCAATGGTGGAAGTTCTATGCGAAACACGGAAAGACGGAAATAAAGATCTTCGCGGAATCGCCCATTGGCTATTTCTTCTTTCAGATTGCGGTTGGTGGCTGAAAGGATGCGCACATCTACGTGGGTAGTCTTTGTGTCGCCAACTTTCACAAATTCTCCAGTCTCAAGCACACGCAGTAGCTTCGACTGCAACTCAAGCGCCATTTCACCAATCTCATCGAGAAACACCGTACCATGATTGGCTTCCTCCAATAATCCTTTCTTATCCTTCACAGCACCAGTGAATGCCCCAGCCTTATAGCCGAAAAGCTCACTTTCCAGCAATTCACGGCTAAATGCCGAGCAGTTAAGAGCAAGAAATGCCTCACTGCTTCGATGGCTTGCATTGTGGATAGCTTGGGCAAAGACTTCCTTGCCAGTACCGGTCTCACCGTTGATGAGCACGGTAACATCTGTTGTAGCCACCTTTTGGGCTTGTCGGAGGACGTCAGAGATTGCAGTTGATTTTCCTACAATAGTGTCAAACGTATGCGATTTTGCCGTTGTGGCACTTGGCTTCTTTTTCTTATTTTCTGACGCAATGGCATCTATTGCACGGCTCACGATAGGGATAATCTTGCGGTTGTCATCACCCTTGACAATATAGTCAAAAGCCCCATTCTTGATGGCCTGCACGCCGTCGGGAATGTTGCCGTTGGCGGTGAGGAGAATTATCTTGGCTTTAGGAGCCAACAATTGCAGTTCCTGCACCATATCCACGCCGTTGCCATCAGGCAGGAACACGTCGCAGAGCACCACCTGCACTTCATTGTTCTTTAAGGTATATATAGCCGTGGCACGGTCTTTTGCTTTTAGTACCTCATAACCTTCCAGTTCCAGCATGCGTGAGAGGAGCATACGGATGGTTGGTTCATCGTCAATAATAAGTATCTTGTTCATAGTTTTTTATATATCTTTTTACACTGGCAAGGAAACGACAAACTTGCTGCCCTTACCCAATTCACTTTCAACTGTAAGTGTGCCATTATGCGCCTCGACAAAGTCGCGCGAGATGGAAAGTCCCAGTCCGCTGCCCTGTATCTTGGTACCAGGTACACGGAAATACCGCTCGAAGATGCTATCATGATAACGAGGGTCTATGCCTCGTCCGAAATCCTGTACATACAGCATTACGTGGTGCTCGTCCTGTTGCAAGGCTCCTATAGTCACCCGGTCATTTTCCGAAGAATATCGTATAGCATTACTCAGCAGATTGGTCAGTACCCATGCTATTTTCTCGCTATCGACATAGAGCTTGTTTATCTTTTCCTTTGGGTAATCCACCTCTATGTTGATATGGAACTTGTCTGCTTGTACTTGGTTGGCCTTTATGGCATAATCAATCAGCTCTATTGGCCTTGTGATATGAGGTTTGAGCTGCAATACTCCGCTTTCTACTTGTGTCATGTTGAGCAATTCGCCCGTGATGCTGAGCAGCCGTTCTCCATTCTCACGGATGCTGTCCGACAATTCTTTTTGCTCTTGGTTGAGACCGCCCACACGATTGTCGGCAAGCAGTTGCTCGCTCATCAGAATGGCTGATATCGGGGTTTTCAATTCATGGGATATCGTTGAGATGAATGTTGTCTTTGCCACATCTAGTTTGTGAAACTCGGTGATGTTTTTCAGCATAATCACTGTACCGCTTTCTTTTATGCTTCCCTCGTGGTCTGTCATTCTTACAGGCAGATATTTCACCTGGAAATAACTCTCTTTGTTGTCGGCATAGATTTTCAGTGGCTCTGTCTTTTTCTCGTCGGTCTCATGTACCTTATGTCTGTCCATCCCTACCAGTAGTCGGCGCAGCAGGTCGTTGCGCATGGCTGTTTCCTGTGCTGACTTTCCCACGACATCCTCACGTCGGAGATTGAGAATGCTGAGTGCCTCATTGTTGATGAAATAGAGTGTCAGTTTATGGTCTAAGCAGACGATAGGTTCGTCGATAGAGTCGATGATGGTCTCTATGTACTGTTTTGACACCTTCAGTTTCGAAAGCGATGAGTTGTGGTAATCACGCAGACGGCATGCCATTTGGTTGAAATTGGTGGATAACTGCTCCATGGCCTCACCACCATGGAGGTGCAACTGAGTATCGTAGTTGTGGTTGGCAATCTCGTTGATGCTTTTGGTCAGTTCCTGGAAAGGGCGGGTGATATACTCCGGCAATTTCAGAAGCATCCATACTCCCACGGCGATGCTCAATCCGCCAAACAGCAACAACAGAGTCAAGGCTCTCGTCAGACCATAGTCTGCCACAGGAGAAGTAGGTTCTGTGGCTGTGAGTATCTGCAGGCTGATGACGGAAAGCACCACCAAACCGATGATGAGCGACACTAGAATACCCACTGAGAGTGTAAGTTTTTCTTTTGCAGTCATATCCTTTTAATTTTTTATGCGAAAATAATTAAATCTACGCCCATTTCTTTCAATTCAGACAACAATTTCCGATAACTTCCTGCACGCATCAGCAAGCGGGGAAAGGAGAATGATGGTTGTCCCATACAAAGCAGTGTGGCATGCTGCTGTCGGCAGAACTCTGATATACTCTGCGGAATGTTGTCGGAAACCACCTTATGTACTTGTCCTCCAAGCTGGATGGTCAGTTCCAGATGGCTCATCAGATGACGTTGTGAGTCCAAAGGAATGAGGTCGTTGTTCTCGCCACGTGTCTGAACATATAGTGCCAATAGGTCAGCGTCAAAACTGTCCGCCATTCGTGCAGCCTTGCGGATGATATGCTGCTGTGTTTCGCTATTGCTGCTTACACATACCACAATCCTTGACATCCCTTTAGTCCTATATGTTCGTGGCAGTACCTCTTCCTCTACTTTTTTCCCTACTCGAAAGGCTACTTCCCTTAGTGCCAGTTCTCGCAGTTGCAGGATATTCCCTGCTTGAAAGAAATGGTCAAGGGCTGTTTGTATCTTGTCCTTGGCATATATTTTCCCGGATTTCAGACGTTCCAGAAGCTCTTCGGCCGTAAGATCAATGTTCACCACTTCGTCGGCTTCTTGCAACACTCGGTCTGGAATGCGTTCCTTCACATCGATGCCTACCATCTCCTTTATCTCATCTTTCAGACTCTCTATATGTTGTATGTTTACCGCAGAGAGCACGTTGATACCGGCATCAAGCAGTTCCATCACATCTTGCCATCGCTTGGCATTGCGTTGTCCCTCCACGTTGGAGTGTGCCAACTCATCAACAATTACAATCTCAGGATGAATCTGAAGGATAGCGTCTAAATCCATCTCTTCAATCTCCTTGCCTTTGTAGAACACCCGCTTGCGGGGAATCACGGGCAGTCCTTTCAGTGCCCTCACCGTGTCTGCCCGACCATGTGTCTCCACATAGCCTATCTGTACATCTGTGCCGCACCGTAGCATCTCTCGTGCATCCTGAAGCATGCGAAAGGTCTTGCCCACTCCGGCAATCATTCCGATGTATATCTTGAACCGTCCCCGATGTGACCGTCGTATCAGGTCAAGAAATTGCTGTATATTTTCTTCCATATATATATAGCGTTTATTATAATACATTTATTGCCCTTAGGGGCAACCATATTTCTCTATGACCAACTGCCACTCCACGTCGATTTGTAGAATATGAGAAGGAAACCGAAAATTTCAAGTCTGCCTATGAGCATCAGTGATGAGAGTATCCATTTGGCGGCATCGGGCAATGCTGCCCATGAGAAGGCAGGACCGAAGCTGCCTAACCCAGGTCCTACATTACCCATTGCAGAAATCACGGTACTCATGGCTTCTGTAAGTCCTACTCCGAATGCCATCAGCAGTGTCCAGCCGATAAAGGCAACTGACATATAGGCGGCGAAGAATACAAGAACCATTGTCACCAGCTTATTGTCAAACATACTACCAACTCTTATAGGCAATACGGCACGCGGATGCAGTATCTGACGGAACTGGTTGCGTATGCAATGGGCGACTATTATCATTCTGAGATTTTTAATACCTCCACTGGTTGACCCTGTGCATCCACCCGACAGCATCGCAAAAATCAGCAGCATCCATGTAAATGACGGCCACAGGTTGTAGTCGTCAGTGGCAAAGCCACACGAGGTGTGACAAGTAGCCACTTGGAACAGGGATTTGCGGAATGCTTCCTCCACGCCATAGCCGTTGTTCAGGATGAGTGCCGTCGAGATAATCAGGGTAAGCAGACCTGCGGAGGAGGCGAACCATCTGAGTTCCACGTTTTGCCATAGTTGTTTCCAACTTCCCCTTAAGGCAACAATATAGAGCGAGAAATTGATGGCAGAAAGCAACATGAACAACGACACCACGTATTCTATATACGGAGAATGCCAATAGGCAATGCTTTCCTGTTTGGTAGAGAAGCCTCCTGTGGCTATGGTGGCCATGGAATGACACACGGCATCAAATAAGCTCATGCCCCCAACCTTCAAGAGTGCGCTCTCGATGACAGTCAACAAGATATAAACCAAGAATATATACCGTGCCATGACACGTGTCTTGGGACAAATCTTGTTGTGAGTCACTCCCGTTGCCTCAGAGAGATAGAGCATCTGACTGCTGACACCGAACTCAGGCAAGAGAACTATGGAAAAGCAGACAATCCCCAAACCGCCTATCCATTGCGTCAGACTTCTCCAGAATAATATGCCATAAGGCATGCTCTCGATGTTGTCCAATATGGTGGCTCCTGTGGTGGTGAAACCTGACATTGTCTCAAAGAAAGCGTCGGTAATATTCGGGATGTAGCCGCCCAACAGGTAGGGGAACATTCCGAAAACCGTGAAAAACACCCAGGAAAGAGCCACCACGATATAGGCTTCATAGCGTGAGGGAGCAGACTTCTTTTTCCGACCATAGACTAACAGCATGATGCTTGCCGCCAGACATACAGAACACGAAACGGCGAAGGCTATCAAATCTCTCCCGCCATACATCAGGGACACGCAGCAGCATGCTAGCAGCAGTATCGATTCGAATGCCAAGAGCAAACCTATCAGATAGGCAATAAACCGATAGCTGAGTTCCTTTTCCATATTGGGACTTACCCCGTATTGCTTTATATCCATAAATGTCACTTATTATACTTACATCACTATATACAAATGGAGTACCAAAGGACTAAGGATGGTAACAAACCGCAGATAATCAGTAAGTTACTATGTTTGCAAAGGCTAACACACGGAGACAAGTCGGATGCCGCTCTTCGGAGGCTTCGCGCCTCCGG
>NZ_QFFX01000092.1:0-7642 GCF_023522295.1 Prevotella sp. TCVGH
ATGGAGAAGCTCCACAGCGATGAAAGGGAAACATTGCTCCCTTTCATGGGATATGCCACTTACCAATCTTATTTGAAAGCCTTGCGGCTTCGTGCAGGCATCTCGTTTCCTTTTACCACACATACGGCAAGGCACACATTTGCCACGCTCATCACGCTTGAACAGGGTGTACCCATTGAGACCGTTAGTAAGATGCTGGGGCATTCCAACGTGAGCATGACCGAGCGTTATGCAAAGGTAACCCCACAGAAACTCTTTGAGGAATTTGATCGTTTCCTTTCTTTCACTGAAGATATGCAGTTAATAATCTAATTCCTATTTTTTTCTATCTTATCATTATTCATTATTCAAAACCACCAAGACAATGAGAAGTACATTCAAGATACTGTTCTATATCAACAGACTGAAAACAAAGGCAGACGGCAATACCGCCATTCTCTGCCGTATCACCATAGACGGAAAGAACACAGCCATTACCACAGGCGAAGAGTGCCATCCTGCCGAGTGGAACACCAAGCAGGGGTTGACAACCAACAAGAAAACAAACCAAAGAATCATTGAGTTCAGGGACTTGGTGGAAAAGACCTATCGGGACATTCTTGTAAAGGATGGAGTGGTAAGTGTGGAACTTGTAAAGAACCGCTTACAGGGGATTGCCACCAATCCGACCACGCTCCTTGCCATGAGTAAGGCAGAATTGCAATCCGTCAAGGAGAGCGTAGGCAAGTCAAGGGCAGAGGGAACTTATCTGAACCTGTTCTATTCTGACAGAAATCTCCGTGAATTTGTAGAAAACAAAGGAGTGCAGGATATATCCATCGGAACAATTACAGAGGACTTGTTCGAGGAATACCGCTTCTTTCTCAAAAAGCGTGGACTAAAAGCATCCACCGTCAACAGCAACCTCTGCTGGTTGAGCCGACTAATGTTCCGTGCGGTCAGCAAGAGAATTATCCGCTGTAATCCGTTTGAGAATGCCAAGTATGAGAAAGAGGAAAAGAAGATACGCTTTTTGCAAAAGAGCGATGTGATGAAACTTATGGCAATGAAGATTAACGACAAAGAAGCGGAGCTGGCAAGACTGATGTTTGTCTTTTCCTGCTTCACAGGCTTGGCTATTTCAGATATGGAGAATTTGGAATACAAGCATATCCAAACGACAGCGGATGGACAGATGTATATAAGAAAGGAACGTCAGAAGACCAAGGTTGAGTTCATCGTGCCGTTACATCCCATAGCGGAAGCCATAATCAGCCATTATCGGAAAGAGCCAGAAAGAAGCGAGGTACAGCAGACGGTGAAAGAAAAAGGCGACCACCTTGTTTTTCATCGTGATTGCAGCCGCAGTGTCATGGATGCCAAACTGAGTATTGTGGGAAAGGCTTGCGGTATCCGCCAAAGACTTTCCTTCCACATGGCAAGGCATACGTTTGGCACGATGTGCCTTAGCGCAGGAATACCTATTGAGAGTATAGCCAAGATGATGGGACACGCCTCCATATCAAGCACTCAAGTTTATGCGCAGGTGACGGACAAAAAGATATCAGAGGATATGGACAGGCTCATTGCCAAGCAATCAGTAAAGGAAAAGGAAACTATGGAGAAAGAGGCTTGTGAACCTTCGGATATTGTAACCTGTAAAATGGAGGAAACGGCATGAAGACAAACAACAATCCAAACATAAGAACAAACACTGCCAATCATCGTAGTTATTTTGATTGGGGCAGCAATATGCAGGTTATCCGCAAAGGAAACGGAGAGATAGCCATGACAGAGAGTGAACTTGTGAGGTTCTTCGGGGTAACATGGAGGAAACTCAACCACAGACTGCAAACGTTGATGAAATTTTCCAACCTGCATCCCGATGAGAGGAGTGCAGGTCAAGAACCTGTTTTCATCAACGGACAACCTAAAGGTTATGCACCGCTCTATCCTCTTTCAATTATCATTTCCCTGTCCTTTCTGTTAAACAACACCGAAGCGCATTTGTTCAGAAAGTATGTCTGTGAGAGATTACAGAAACCTGCATCCGTGATAACACCGATATTTCTGCTCGGTAGCACGGATAACTGATGAATATATTTCCTTTTTCTTTCACCGATTATATCTTACTACATAACTACATTAAGAGATAATGTATTGAAAAAAAAGGTTTACATTGTAGTTAGTTGGAAGTCCTTACTATTACTACCATAGAACTACAGGCTACAATATAGTTGTTGCTTTAAACATATTATTTTAATCTGGAATTTGTGGGGTTGGAATAAATTATGTATTATAGTACACAATTACGTTATACAATAAAGCACCTATGAAATATAGATACAAAATAATACTCATATTTTTAGCTGCCGTGTTTAAACTAAGCTCTATTTGTGGACAAACAGACACGGCTACGCTAAAAATTAGTTATAAAGCAGCATTTAAGTCTTGTGTAGAACGTCCGCAGCTGTTCGATGATATGATATTATTGGTTGGAAAGCACAGCAGCAGTTTCTATTCTGCCACTAACATAACACAACAGCAGACATTAGACAGTGTGGTACAAACCACGGGCGGAAATCTTTCTCAGGTTCTAGCAGCAAGTTCCAAGATGAGAGCAAGTTCTAAATTAGGACAACACTATGTAGTATTGAAGAACTATCCCATAGCAAACAAACTTACTTATACCACAGAACTTGTGGGGAATACAGCCTTTAAGTATGAGGAGGCTATGCCAACGTTAGACTGGGAACTTTTAGATGGCGACAGCATCATTGCCGAATATAGTTGCAACAAGGCAAGAACGGCTTTTCGTGGCAGAGTATGGACAGTATGGTATACACCCGACCTTACCATAAGTGAAGGACCTTGGAAACTATGTGGATTACCGGGACTGATACTGAAAGCAGTTTCTGACAATGCCGAATATACTTTTGAATGCACAGGCATACAAAAAGGACATGGAGAAAAGATTGCTATTGCTAAGAAAAACTTTATAGATACAAATGCAGCCGACTTACAGAAACTCGAAGTTCTTACTGCTACCGACCCACAGGAAGCTATCATCAGACTCAAAGGTGTGCGTGGCAGCGGTAACATAAAGAAAAGAAAGTTGACTCCTTTGTTGATAGAAGATTTGAACAAGAAATGAAGCAAGCATTTCTCATATGGTTAATTCTCTTGTCTGCCATCACGGCAAAAGGTCAAATACTTACAGGGCAGATTGTATCTACACAAAACACATCTGTTGAGCGTGCTGCCGTGTTTTTGAAAAACGGGAAACAAACCATAGCTTACACTTTTTCAAGCCCTAATGGTAGCTTTTCCATTGATGCCAAAGGAAAAGAGTTTCGCATAATAGAGGTAAGAAAGATGGGCTACGAAACAATTTCTTTGTTCATATCTGATTTCAAGAATGGGCAACATATTGTATTGCAAGAGAAAACAAACGAACTGAAAGAGGTGGTAGTGAAGTCGCAGAAGGTACGCCAAGAAGGCGATACGCTTAACTACCTTGTCAATTCTTTTAAAACTAAGCAAGACAGAACCATAGCCGATGTATTAAAAAAAATGCCAGGAATAGCCATTAACGAAGATGGATCCATAGAATATCAAGGCAAGAAAATCAATAAGTTCTATATTGAAGGAATGGATTTACTTGGTGGAAAATATACACAAGCATCAGAAAACATTGATGTGAACAAAGTAAAGAAAATACAAGTCTTCGAGCGTCATCAACCAATCAAAGCATTGAAAAACACCAGTTTCAGTGAGCAAGCTGCACTGAATATCGTTTTGGGAGATAGCGCAAAGAACGTATGGACACATACCATAGACCTTGCTGTTGGTATGGCAATGGACAGGAAGTCTGACTTCCTCTATAACAATAGGCTTTTTTCTATGTTCTTCTCGCGAAAAGTGCAAAGTATCAGCATGTATAAAAACAACAACACAGGTAAGAGTATTGGACAGGAAGTGTCGCCAATGGCTGCCTATTTAGACGACTCTGCTCCCACAGACGGCGGAATTCTCGCCAATATTTCATTGCCAGCACCCGATATAGAAACTGCTAGAAGCCGATTTAACCAAACACACCTGTTTGCTACAAATTGGCTTTTCAAGACAAAAGGCAACAACGACTTGCGAATACAGTTGGATGCAATGGTAGACAAAACTATACAAAGGCGAACAACTTCAACCATCTATACAATGGCAGGTAGCAAGGCAATCATGGAAGACGTGTCGGCACAAAGCCATCACAACGCACTCAATGCAGAGGTGCTGTACAAGCAAAATACGGATAAGCAATACCTTACCAATGATTTGCGAGGATATATAGACTTCGACCAAAGCGATGGTACATCGCTATTGAATGGTAGAAATACTCGCCAATATGTAAAGCCACGTCAACGCTATCTCACCGACAAACTTTCCTTCATCCGAAATCTTAACGGTAAACATTCTATTTCAGCGAATGCCTATCTCTCATTAAATTATGCACCAGATTTGCTGTTGCTGTCAAATGAAACTACCGAACGATTGGAAAAACATAGCATATTGGGCGGATTTAATACTTATTGGGGACATAAAGTGGGCAAATTTCATCTGAACTACGATTTTGGAACAGATGCAAAATTACAACGAATGAACATCGAATATGATAGCATAAGTGCGAAACGAAGATATAGTGAATGGAGGAGTTTCGTTCGTCCTACATTCAGTTACAAGTCGAACAATATTCATCTCACAGCCAGTACACCGCTTTACTGGACAGAACGATATTACGGAAGTCAGCATAAAAGCACGCTTACCATAGAACCACATTTATATATATCTGCCATGCCTACACCATCGTTAACTCTTATGGGCATCTATAACTATGCATGGCGACCTAATGAGTTTTCCTCAACGATAGACATTCCTTTGTTTACAGACTATATAACGATGCGACAAGGTTACGGGAAACTAGACTATACGCTGTCGCATTTTCTTAGAACCTCTGTAGAATATAAAGACGTGTTGAAGGGCTTCTTTGTCAATATAGGCTATAGCTTTACCAATATGCGAAACCAACGTATGTATTCGCAACGTGTTATAAACAACTCTTATCAGACGTTTGCAACAGATTTTACAGCAAATAGTACCACACATGGTATAGATGGACGAATGAGTGAAAGTTGGAACATTGCACATTTGACAACTATCCTTGGCTGTTCCTACAATTGGAGCAACTATAAGATGCTTATTGGAAATAGTTTTGTACCTTTCCAAACGCAATCTGCTAATATCTCTCTTTCCTTTTCGTTGCAACCTATTGAGTGGTTCTCCATAGAGGAGAAGAGTGTTTATAGTTATATAAGGCAACTATCAAAGGGTAATGCAGCATTCAATATTGAACCCTTGCGTTCTTTCAGTCATCAGTTGAAATGCTTTCTTATGCCTGGTAATTTTCAAATAGAGTGGAACAATGAGTTGTACCATAGCAACGACCATTCTTTCTCGTTCACATACTTTGCCGACATATCTGTATATTATCGTCGTAAACGTTACGAAATAGGACTTGTCTGCAATAATCTTATAGGCAAGAATAAATACATCCGACAGCAAATAACCGACACTCAACAGATATATACAGCTACCCAATTAAGAAGTAGAGATGTTTTGTTGAAAATGATGCTATCATTGTAATAAACAGGGCATCCTGTTATTATTTATAAATAATTTAAAATCAAAAAGAAATGAAGAAATTTTTATTTTCGTTGGCACTAGCTCTTAGTTTAGGAGTAGTTGCACCACAAACAGTTGCTGCTAAAAGTAGCTCCAAGATTGAAGTAACAGAAATCACGCACCATGATGGTTATGATGAGGTTACCTTTAATGACGGAAGCTTAGGCTTTTTCTTTGAAGATGGTACATATATCATTTATATAAGGAAAGAAGGTGGTAAATAATCTTAGCAGTATTTCTTGATATTTGTAAACAATAGAATATCGAGAATTTATGCGTTACATTTAAGGTATGCCAAGAGTTTATTATGGCATACCTTTTATGTCTATGTACAATAGGGTAACTATATTTTAGTTTATCTTAAATTTATCATTAAATCAGACACGTCGTTGTCTTATCTGCAAAGTTCTGGCTGGTAGTATTTATAATATCCTTTTCTAATGATGGGAATTAGAAAAGTCATTGAAAACTGCGTCTTAGATCTTAATGGGTCGATAGGGGCTTATAATTATCCTCTAACAGCCTTTCCAAATCCGACTCCTTATAAAGTATCTTTCCTGCGAATTGCGTGTAGGGAATAATCCTCCTGTCCCGATAGTCCTGCAAGGTACGAGGGCTGATATACAGCCGCTCACATACTTCCTTACCTGTCAGGAAATGTTCACCACTAAATAGTGGCTTGTGTGTCTGTGCCACTTCCTTCATCCGTTTACTTACGCTACTGAGGGCAGACAGCACTACCAACATATCGTCCGCATCCATGTTCAAGTCTCTTACCTGTTCCATATTTCTCTTTCCTTATTTGTTATTCTTAGGTTTGTCTGTTTTCGATTTCTCCGATTTGGTTTGGAGCAATAGCTCCACGTCCTCACGCTTGTAATAGCACTTATGTCCTATTTGAGCAAAGGGCAACACACCTGTATCCCGATAGTGCTGCAAGGTGCGTTTGCTGATATTAAGCAACTTGCACATATCGCCGTTGTGCAGCCAATCGGTATGCTTGCTCTGTTCCCCAAATGCCTTGTGGCAGGTCTCGGCAAGACAGAGTATCTCATTCCTCAGCCTCGCCCAATTTGAATCCGTAATGATAAAATATTCCATAGTTTTATTGTTATTTTGTTTGTAATTCTGTCTTATTGGTATTGACAATATCTTTGCCTGTTCTGCCTTTCATCACACGTTTATGCCTACAAAAGTATGATGAGTTTGTCACACTTCAAAGCAGTAGGGAACAGCAGGGAAATATCGGGAAGTTGAAGGAAAAATTAACGCATTTTATCGGCAGCCGTTTGCGCATTCTTTCCCTGTTTTCTTCTTTCACCGTCTGTTTGGCGCAAAGATAGGGCGGTGCATGTCCTATTCTATCATACTTCTTTTAAGTGGCACCTTGTAGCACTCTTGGTGTGGACAAAAGCTACCCTATTTCTGTGCTGATTCTTATTGTTTGCAATATCGGTGCAGAATACCGCAAACGTGTGCAAAGGGATACACTTCTACCTCTATCTTTCCTTGCTATTTTATCCCCTGTTTTGATTTAATTCGGGCTTAAATCAGTTATTTCTTTTCCTGTCTCCTCAAAAATCCGTGCGAACTTTATTGCGAATGAACGCAACATTATGCAAGCACTCTCCGAATGCTTGGAACTTTCCAGTTCTCTTCATAACTTCACTCTCGGAAACCAAACCAAGCAGATAATGAAAAGGAACGCAGATAAAGGCAATTCAGTGGACGAAAATAATACGCCCAAGCAAAGGAAGACTTCCTCCAAAAATGGTGAGATAGAAACCTATCTCTCCTCTTATTATGAGTTTAGGTACAACACGGTGTTGGGAAGAACTGAATACAGGGGAAAGGATGATACTCACTTCTCAAAAGTGGGTCGCTATGAAATCAACACGCTCCGCAGGGAACTTGACAACGATGTGGGGATTAT
>NZ_QFFX01000093.1:0-7374 GCF_023522295.1 Prevotella sp. TCVGH
GGAGGCGCGAAGCCTCCGAAGAGCGGCATCCGACTTGTCTCCGTGTGTTAGCCTTTGCAAACATAGTAACTTATCAATGCAATTCTTCGACAATGCTGTTGGCAAGGTAAGCACCACTCCTGTCTGGCATCTTTCCACCTTTACTGGCTGCTTGGTGTCATAGACAAAGGCTTTCTTAATGCGCTGTTTACCGATAGGCAGAAGCAAACTACGGTCGTGCAGATTTAGAATATGCACAAAAAGACGATTGCCTTTCTGCGTAGTAACGCCCCAATCGTGAGGCTTCACCATGCCCCCTCGAGTGCCATAAATCGTTTCTCCATACACTTTCATCCACTGTCCCACCTTCTGCAAACGTTCCAAAGCCACGGCTGGGAGTTCACCATCGGGCTGTGGTCCAATGTTCATCAACAGGTTGGCGTTCATGCCAGCCGCCTTGACAATGTAGCGTATCAAGGTAGTATCCGATTTATAGTCCTGGTCGGTAATCTTATATCCCCACATACCATTCATGGTCTCGCATGTTTCCAACGGCAACCTACTGATGTCTTGTCCCGACAAACCAGCATTGTTCTCACCAGGTAAATCCCGTTCGAATATCTGAATATCCTCCCCTTGGAAAGGAGTGGTGTGATGATTGTTACCCACCAAGCACGCAGGTTGTAAGCGATGAATGAGCTGATATTGCCCTTCCAGTTGCCAATCGAAATCGGGTTGCTGATCCCACCAACCGTCAAACCATATCGCACCTATCTTTCCATAGTTGGTTAATAGTTCAGTAAGTTGGTTGTTCATAAACGCATAATAATGCTGCCAATTGCCTTGAGGGTTGGGACGCCCTGTTCCTCGTCCTGTTCTTCCCCACACTGCATCCTCTCTGTACCAGTCAATATGCGAATAATACAGATGCAGTCGGATGCCTTGTTTGTGACATTCGTCTGCCAACTCCTTCAAGATGTCGCGCTTGAAAGGGGTTGCATCCACGATATTATAGTCAGAATACCGAGTCTTGAACATAGAGAATCCCTCATGATGACGGGTAGTAAAGCAGATATACTTCGCTCCCGACGCCTTGATGGCCGATACCCAAGCAGCTGCATTGAACCGAGAAGGATAAAAGCCTCCTGCCAGTTTAGCATACTCTTTGTAGTTCAAATTCTTGTTGGTCATGGTCCACTCGCCTGTTGCCAACATGCTATACAAGCCCCAGTGCAGGAAAATACCAAACTTAGCGTCTTGAAACGCTTGGCGCGAAGCCATATTCTCTGCCGTTGGTTGATTACTCTGAGGCTGACCAGTAGCGATCTTTGTCTGCGAAAAGGCTGCTGTGGCGAAACATAAAGTTAAAAGAAAAGAAATAAGATTTTTCATTGTTGTATGGTTTGATAAATGAAAATAGATAAGCTGTAACAAATCATTAAAAATTAAACTTCATCCCTCCGCCAATATTGATGCCTGGTAATGGTGCCAAAAAACTCACAAGGGAATAGTGCGGACGACAGTCTTCGTTCAATAAATTCTTACCATAAAGGTAAAACTCTACGCCTACTTTGGCAATTTCTAATGTGTATCCTAAACGAGCATTCATCATCGTATACCGAGGTAGAGCGTATTCAGGTAGTATTTGTTGAGATAAAAACGTTTTTGGAAAGTAATGATCAACGTCTAGAAGGGCAGTAAATTGTCGCCATTTTCCCGTAAAATTACACCCTACTCTACTAATTGGTTGATGGGGCATATACACATCACTGGTCGCCAAATGTTCCTCATCTACACACCATTCTTTATTCTTAACCCAATCATAGAACACATTTATGTTCCACTGTCCCCAGCTTCTTAAATCCATATCGTATCCTAAAGCTGTTTCAAACCCTAAGATATTGGTATTGGCTGCACGCCATTTTCTGTGAGTCAGTCCATTTGGTGTAAATCCTAAAGAGGACAGATAGAGATAATTTTTATAATAAGCATCGTAGAATGTAAATGAGAAATGCAAACCTTTCCATAAAACACCAGCTTCAAATTCCATTTGATGAGCCGACTCTTTCTGCAAAGTTTCATCGCCCTGCTCATGAGCCAACAAAGCAAAGTGAGTACCCTGGGCATACAGCTCATTGATTTCGGGCGCACGCTCTGAATAATTATAATGCGCTGAGAGATAGCCTACCTTCCACAAGTCGCCACGCAACGTAGCACTAAATTGATGGAGTGCAAAACACTTATCATGCGCCCGCTGGTCTTGCCAGCCCTCTTGTGTGGAAAACACTGCATCGTCTATCAGCTTACGATATACCTGTTCGTGACGATAACCCAATGCGGCATGGATGAATTGATAATCGAAATATTGCATACTGAAAAGTCCCCAACCCAAAGACTGATGGTTCGGAAGATAACGGGCACTACCCTCTCCCTCCATTCGCTGGTAAGTAAAGTCAGCACCAGTGGTTCCTGTCCAAAACTTCAGTCGTTGCTGATGCAACTCAAATCGCGTGTTCTGTCTGAGCGTCTTGAACTGATTTCCTATCTCACTACCTAAAAATTCTTGGTCATTGGCATACTGCACCAAGCCTTGAAGTTTCACCGTTGGAAAGTAGGGTATCACGTTTATCAGTTCTGTTTCTATTCTTCCAATATGCTGATCGTTACGGGCATTCACTTCAACGTAGTCTTCTGGGCGACCTGCATTGGGGTCTTGAGCGTGTAAAGAGGTGATAGCGCCTTCGGTCAAAGTTCTCGCAAATAGCGGTGTACCATAGTTGGAGTGATGATATTGATAACCTGCGCCAACCTTCACATGTTGAGATACATAACTCATGCCTGCCTCTACAGCGTTTCCCCGTCGGTAACTGTTCGGTATTTTTTGATACTCAACCGTACCGTAATCCACAAATTGATGTGGTATCTGTACATAACGGTCGTGTTGTGGGTCCTGTCCAGGTACATAAAGAGGATTCGGTGTATTTTGAATGGTTTTACCCGAAAGAATTTCTTCTGATTGGAAAGTGAACAGATCATCATAATTTTGCTTTGCTGGATCTATGTTCCATCGCCCTGACTCACTGATATAAGGAAACAAAGAATAATTAAGTCGTCGCCCCGTAACAACACTTCGTTGCATCATTCGCTGTAACGCAGGATTCGACTCCATCAGTGAAGTATCGTTAGCCAATGTTGCTTTGGTGCTTCCAGGGATACTTACTTCTTTTACGTGATGATACAATGCACCTATATGCCATAAATAATGCTGCCCAATACGACCATTCAGGCTAAAAGAGAGGCGAGATCCACTATTCGAACCGAAATCTAAAACGGCAGTACCCGTCACATAACCTGTAGGAACGTGCATAGGGACTAATTGAGAATGCATATTCACCGCACCTCCAATGGCTCCTCCGCCATACAACACACTGGCAGAATGCTTAGAAATCTCCACATCTGTCCATTTGTCTTGGTCGATATCCAATCCAAAAGTAGGACTGATGCCCGAAAGATTGCTCATACTCAGCCCATCTGCAAGTATGCTAACACGATGCCCACTCAAGCTTCTAATAACGGGAAGTCCTACGTTTGGTCCAAACGACAGATGTTGTATGCCAGGAATTCTTCCCAGCGTTTCACCTATTGTTGATCCTTGTCGCAGCGATAATTCTTGGATATTGTAGGAGAGAAAGCCACACGTATTGTTCATGTGGCTAAAGGTATCGACAGCAAGCACCTGACGAACAGCCGAGGTGTCACTGTTTATGGCATAATTGTTCCTGTCTGTTGCTGCTCCCTTTATAGGCATCATTTCCATGCCAAGAAACAGCAATATCAAACAAAGGCTGGTCTTTTTCATTTCAGATATATAAAAATTTGTCCACAAAAGAATGGAAAACCAAGCAATAACCAAGGAAGACACCCTTCAAGAAAGGGAACAAGAGCCCTATTAAAGCACTATTCTGCCCCAATGATTTTCTTGATTTCGTTGAGTTTGTTCAATGCCTCCATGGGCGTAAGGTTGTTGATGTCAAGCCCGAGTATCTCATCGCGTACCTGACAAAGCACGGGGTCGTCCAGTTGAAAGAAACTCAACTGCATGCCTTCCCTGTTCTCTTCCAAATGTTTCAGGTTGGGCTTGCCCACCGAACCCACCTGACTGTTGTCCGACTCTAATTGTTTTAAAATTTCATTAGAGCGTTTGACGATGCTTCGTGGCATGCCCGCAATCTCAGCCACATGAATACCAAAGCTGTGTTCTGAGCCGCCACGTTCCAACTTACGCATAAAAATCACCTTACCATCTGCCTCTTTCACACTCACGTTATAATTGTGAATCCTCGGGAAATGCTTCTCCATTTCGTTCAATTCATGGTAGTGTGTGGCAAAAAGTGTGCGCGCCCGTGCCCTCGGTTGCTCGTGTAAGTACTCCACAATTGCCCACGCAATGGAGATACCATCATAGGTTGACGTTCCTCTACCCAACTCATCAAAGAGCACCAGCGACCTGTTGGTGACGTTGTTCAGGATATTTGCCGCCTCTGTCATCTCCACCATAAAGGTCGATTCACCCAAGGAAATATTGTCAGAAGCCCCCACACGTGTGAAAATTTTATCCACCAAGCCTATTTTAGCGCTCTCTGCAGGCACGAAACACCCTATCTGCGCCAATAGTACTATCAACGCCGTTTGGCGCAACAGCGCCGACTTTCCAGCCATATTGGGTCCTGTAATCATCATGACCTGCTGTTTCTCCGTATCCAAGTAGATGTCATTAGGCACGTAAGTCTCGCCTAAGGGCAGCTGCATCTCGATGACTGGGTGGCGACCTTGCTTGATGTCAAGAACATCGGTGGCGTCTATTTGCGGCCGCACATACTGGTTTTCCTCCGCCACCTGCGCAAAGCCAAGCAGACAATCTAAATGGGCTATCAGGTTGGCATCAAGCTGTATCTGCGGAATGTACGGCTGCATATCGACAATGAGTTCACGAAACAGCTTGTCTTCTAACATCATGATGCGCTCGTCAGCCCCCAATATTTTCTCCTCATAAGCCTTCAGTTCCTCGGTAATGTAGCGTTCTGCCTGTGCCAATGTTTGTTTGCGAACCCAGTTCTCTGGCACTTTGTCCTTATACATGTTGCGCACCTCGAGGTAATACCCAAACACGTTGTTGTATCCCACCTTCAGAGATGCGATGCCCGTCCGCTCTACCTCGCGCTCTTGTATCTGTATCAGATAATCCTTACCGTTGCGCGATATTTGCCGCAGCTCGTCGAGTTCGGTATCATAACCATCGGCTATCACCCCTCCCTTGTTCACCAACAGGGGCGGATCGGGTTGTATCTCGTGTTCAATGCGGTCGCGAATGGTCTCGCAAAGCTGCAACTGTTCGCCAATTCTCCGCAAGCTCTCGTTCGATGCTTTCATGCAGGCAGCCTTCACGGGTTGCAGGGCTTGCAGCGCATTCTTCAACTGTACCACCTCTCGGGGCGACACTCTGCCCACAGCCACCTTTGAGATAATGCGCTCAAGGTCGCCTATGCGTTGAAATTGTTCACCCACCAACTGTCGGAAATCGGGGGCTTTGAAGAAATAATCCACCACATCCAAGCGTTGTTGAATGGGCGTTACATCTTTCAATGGAAACACCATCCAGCGGCGAAGCATACGTCCTCCCATGGGCGTAATGGTCTTGTCGATGATGTTCAGCAACGACCGTCCCCCCTCTTGCATGGTGTCAATCAGCTCGAGCGAATGAATGGTAAACTTGTCCAACCGCACATAGCGTTCTTCTTCGATGCGAGCAAGCGACGTGATGTGCCCGATATTGGTATGTTGAGTAATCTCCAAATACTGCAAAATGGCGCCCGAAGCCACAATACCGCTTTTCATGTGCTCTACACCAAAGCCTTTCAGCGACTTGGTGCCAAAGTGTTTCAGCAGTCGTTGGCGTGCGCTCTGCTCGGTAAACACCCAGTCTTCCAATTCAAAGACACAGTATTTGGTGCCAAAATGGGTATCAAAATTGCGCTTGTCGTTGCGGTCGTACAACACCTCCTTGGGCGCAAAGCTGCCCAATAATTTCTCCACATAGTCATAAGTACCCTCACCCGTGAGAAATTCGCCCGTCGAAATGTCCAAAAAACTCACGCCACAAGCCGCCTTGCCAAAATGCACTGCCGCCAAGAAGTTGTTTTCCTTGTAATTCAACACGTTATCCCCCATCGCCACACCCGGTGTCACCAACTCGGTAATACCACGTTTCACCATCTTATCAGTGGCGGAAAGTCCCTTCTTACCTTTCAGTTCCTCTCGCTTTTTCTTAGGGTCTTCTAATTGGTCGCAAATAGCCACGCGCTTGCCAGCCCTTATCAGTTTAGGCAAATATGTATCAAGAGCGTGGTGCGGAAAACCCGCCATAGCCGTTTCACCACTATTGCCCCCATTGTTTCTCTTCGTGAGCGTGATGCCCAAGATGCGCGAACCCTCAATGGCATCATCGCCATACGTTTCGTAAAAGTCACCACACCGAAAGAGCAACAGCGCATCGGGATGCTGCCGCTTCATGCTGAAAAACTGTTTCATCATTGGTGTAAGACCTTTATCTTTCTGTGCCATAGGGGAATGTTTCTATTGAATTTACAAAGTTATCAAAAAACGGTTGGTAGGCAAAATAATTGAGTCATTTTTAGTAAGCAATAAGTTTTTCAGCGCAGCACTTTCATTTTAGAATCGTATTTTTAGAACGAAAAAACACCAATAAAACAACATTTGTAAACCTATTGGTATGCTGCATGGAAGAATAATTAATGCTGAATTTTATTTACAAAGTGCCTCTCAAAACTCGCGTAAAAACAACCAACGGCAAAGTTGGTCGCAAATATGCGAGTTATGAGCAATGTTTGTAAGTTATTGTTATTTAATGTATTACGCTTATGTCGCCTCTTTTCTTTCCAATTATTACCACTTTTTGTCGGCTGAAGCATTGAGATAGCACCATTATTTGCATGCTTTAATGCCGCTATGTCATGTGAATAACACCCTTAAAGAGTGCTTCCAAGGGCGTTAACTCAATATTCCAACTGAAAAAGACATTTATTTTGGCAAAATCAGCCCATTTTTGTAGTACGTTTACCTATTGATTTTTTCTATTTTGAAGATTTTAGATGGTCGATTTTTGGTAAATTTATAGGACAAAAGTACGTGATGTCTTCGCCAAGAATAACAAGTTGCAAACGACGTAACTTTTTCATTGAAAGAGTAATTATTATTGAAACAAAAGAAAAAAGATTGTTTTTCACCACCAACCAGTTTTCGGGTCAGTCGTAAAACCCAGTTGCATCCCTCCTCTCTTCATGCACATAATTTCATAAGTATTTGTTATCTTTGCAT
>NZ_QFFX01000094.1:0-7318 GCF_023522295.1 Prevotella sp. TCVGH
TGAAGAGATAATAATTCAGCAGACCCTAATTAACTTCAAACCACCAAGACAATGAGAAGTACATTCAAGATACTGTTTTACATCAACAGACAGAAGACAAAGGCAGACGGCAACACCGCCATTCTCTGCCGTATCACCATAGACGGAAAGAGCACCGCCATTACCACAGGAGAAGAGTGTAAAGCCTCCGAGTGGAACGCCAAGCAGGGTTTGACGACTGACAGGAAGACCAATCAAAGAATCAATGAGTTCAGGGATTTGGTGGAAAAGACCTATCGGAACATTCTTGTAAAGGATGGAGTAGTAAGTGTGGAACTTGTAAAGAACCGCTTACAGGGTATTGCCACTAATCCGACCACGCTCCTTGCCATGAGCAGGGCGGAACTGCAAGCAGTCAAGGAAAGTGTTGACAGATCAAGGGCAGAGGGAACTTACCTGAACCTGTTCTATTCTGACAGAAATCTCCGTGAATTTGTAGAAAACAAAGGAGAACAGGACATACCCATCGGAACAATTACAGAGGACTTGTTCGAGGAATACCGCTTCTTTCTCAAAAAACGTGGGCTGAAAGCATCCACCGTCAACAGCAACCTCTGCTGGCTGAGCCGACTGATGTTCCGTGCGGTCAGCAAGAGAATTATCCGCTGCAATCCGTTTAAGAATACCAAGTATGAGAAAGAGGAAAAGAAGATACGCTTTCTGCAAAAGAGCGATGTGATGAAACTTATGGCAATGAAGATGAACGACAAGGAAGCGGAGCTGGCAAGACTGATGTTTGTCTTTTCCTGCTTCACAGGCTTGGCTATCTCAGATATGGAGAATTTGGAATACAAGCATATCCAAACGGCAGCGGACGGACAGATGTACATAAGAAAGGAACGTCAGAAGACCAAGGTTGAGTTCATCGTGCCGTTACATCCCATAGCTGAAGCCATCATCAGCCATTGTAGGAAAGAGCAGGAAAGAAGCGAGGAACATCTGATGGTGAAAGAAAAGGGCGACCGCCTTGTCTTTCACCGTGATTGCAGCCGTAGTGTCATGGATACCAAGCTGAGCATCGTGGGAAAGGCTTGCGGTATCAGAGAGCGTTTGTCCTACCACATGGCTCGTCACACATTCGGCACGATGAGTCTGAGCGCAGGAATCCCTATCGAGAGTATAGCCAAGATGATGGGACACGCCTCCATATCAAGCACTCAAATTTATGCGCAGGTGACGGATAGTAAGATTTCGGAGGACATGGACAGGCTTATCGCCAGGTACAAGGCGAAGGACAAAAATACCGTAAATGCAGATGTGGAAGCAACAACAGACACAAAGACAATTCCCTTTGCTGTCAATTCAAATGGCAGAAAGGAGGAAACGGCATGAATACGAGCTATAAATCAAAAACAAAGACCAGCACGGACAATAATCGCAGTTACTTTGATTGGGGTTGCAATATGCAAGTCATCCGCAAGGGAATCGGAGACATAGCCATGACGGAGGGAGAACTTACAAGGTTCTTCGGAGTAACGTGGAGAAAACTTAATCATAGACTGCAAACACTTATGAAATCCTCCACCTTGCATCCCGATGAGAGGGGTGCAGGTGAAGAGCCTGTTTTCATCAGCGGACAATTGAAAGGCTATGCGCCACTCTATCCGCTTCCTATCATCATTGCCCTGTCCTTTCTGTTGGACAGCACGGAAGCACATTTGTTCAGAAAGTACATCAGTAGAAAATTGCAGGCAGAGACTGCCATTGTAACGCCAATCTTCCTGTTGAGCAATACCAAGAACCGATGAATATATTTCCTTTTTTTTCACCGATATTATCCTACTACATAACTACAATATGAGGTAATATAGTGAAAGAAAAGGATTAGAATGTAGTTAGAAATTATCCTACATGTTACTACTTTTTGACTACATATTAATGTTGAAATATTTTCAAATAAACTCTATTGTGGTATTGTGTATAATTAAGGGACGGTATTTGATGACGCATTTCAGACCATAACACGGTTGCTGTAACTATTCAGCGGTTATTAAAGTTGAATATCAGCAACTTATAAGCACAACATTGTGGTTAAAAACCTCAAAATGACATTATTCGCTTGATTTTGTTTATATCTAATTCTGTAACTTGCTGATAATCAATGATAATTTATATGCCTTACCGCTGAATAGTTACACGTGCTGCTCTGCAGTTAAATTTTCAAAAAAAATGGAAAAATAATTGTTTGCTTTGTTTTTTATTGTTATCTTTGGCGCGAAATACAATTTTTGAGGAGGAATGATTTTTATGAAATATGTTTTTATTTCGATATTAACAATTCTTTTGGTTAGTTGTCAAGAAGAAGACGCTAATCATCTTTTGCGTTATTCCATGAAAGATGGAATGATTTTGTATACACAAGAAGATGTGTGTAATTATGAAAGCGCAAACTCTTTTTTAAATGCAGAGAGCAATTTTAGAAAAAAGCCCGAAGATGTCGTAATAAATCAAGACTCTAAGAAAGATTCGACATATGGATATGACGAAATATTGTCAGTTTCTTGGGAAAGAGCAAAATTTGGGAAATGGATAGAAAAATATAATTTGGACAAAAAAAAGACATATTTTGTGCAAACCATTAAAGTTATTAAACTTATTCCGTCTTCTGGTGAATATGCTCTAACAGAAGGTTTCTATAATGATTATAATAAAGATTCTATTGGAGTAAATCTAAATACAGGGAAGAGGGGATTCATTGTTTCTTCTAGCAACACAAATGGTAGATATGAAGCGTATACTATTATGAAAAAGATTGGATATGATGATAATGGAAACAGTGTCGGTTTTTACTATCCAATTAAACCATCAAATATTAAATGGAAATATTTTAAAATCAAAACAATATGGTGATGAAAAAACTTTTCTTATTATCAATTATGGCTTTTGCCATATCAGTAACATCATGTACTAACGATTCACAAGACGAATTGGTTTCAAATGGTACTGCATTATCAAAGCGAACTGCAGAAGATGCAAATACAGTGATTACGGACAAAGGTGAGTTGATTCACCTTGAAGACACAACTGTATACACGGCTAAACTTTCTGACTTTATTTCAACTACTAATTCTGAGCCCGACGCTTGGAGTTCCAATCAAACACGAGCTTCAAACGATTCGTATCCCAAGAAAATAACGGTAAAAGGGTTTGATCGCAAAGAACAATTTGGTGGGTATAAAAAAATGATTTTTTCAGATGCAGAAAAATATGGTTTATACAAAGGCAGTATATATTTAGTATGCTTTTATAAGATATATAAAGACTTAGCCCAAAGTAACAATGAGAGTATTAAACCTAGAAACTATAACACAAACCCAGATGATGTTGCAATGGGATGGGCACCAGATGAATATGACAAAAACGGTAAATTAATAAAAGGCTTCACAAATACAACGAATAGTATAAATGGTTTTGTAACAGCATCAACCATCTTACGTTATGTGAAGTGTGACATAAGTGGGGCTTCTTATGATAGATTTATCCCTTATACTCCTCAAAATTTAGTTTGGCAGTATGTTTTAAACTATTCTGAGAGTTGGGATTAATTAGATATTTATGTAAGGATTAATGTATAAAAAATGATATTTGTATTTTTACGAATATCATTTTTTATACAACCTGTTTCGTAATAGTTTTATAAAATTAAAGTAATCGTCTGAATTAAGTCCTCATTCATAGTGTAAGCCTCGTACTCCTTTCCTTTATGCTCAAACACCACATTTAATTATCCACATATTATGTTTGCAGGAAGACTGTCAAGAGTCGTTGCATTTTAATTGCAGCTTTTATCGCCTCAAAACACTATAAATAAGACGACTTCGTTCGGATGTTACATGCGGAGGATTCTCCTTGATTTATTTTCCATCACTTATAATTATCTTCCAACATCTTCTCCAAATCCGAAGCCTTGTAGAGAATCTTCCCTGCAAATTGTGTGTAGGGAATAATTCTCCTGTCCCGATAGTCTTGCAAGGTGCGAGGGCTGATATACAGCCGCTCGCATACTTCCTTACCCGTCAGGAAATGCTCACCGCCAAACAGCGGTTTGTGTGTCTGTGCCACTTCCTTTATCCGTCTGTTCACTCCCTCAACTGCGGAGAGCACCACCAGCATATCGTCCGCATCCATGTTCAAGTCTCTTACCTGTTCCATATTTCTCTTTCCTTATTTGTTATTTTTAAATTTGTCTTTTCGATTTATCCGATTTGGTTTGGAGCAATAGCTCCACATCCTCACGCCTGTAATAGCACTTATGCCCGATTTGCGAGAAAGGCAACACACCTGTATCCCGATGGTGCTGCAATGTGCGCTTGCTGATGTTAAGCAACTTGCATACATCACCGTTGTGCAGCCAATCGGTGTGCTTGCTTTGTTCCCCGAATACCTTGTGGCAGGTCTCGGCAAGACAGAGAATCTCATTCTTGAGCCTTGTCCAATTTGAATCCGTAATGATAAAATATCCCATAGTTTTATAATTGTTTTGTTTGTAATTCCGTCTTATTGGTATTGACAATACCTTTGCCTGTTCTGCGTTTCACCGCACGTTTATGCCTGCAAAAATATGATGAGTTTGTCATACTTCAAAGCAGCAGGGAACAGCAGGGAAATATCGGGAATTTCAAGGAAAAGCTAACGCATTTTATCGGCAGCCGTTTGCACCTTCTTACCCTGTTTTCTTCTTTCACCGTCCGTTGGGTACAAAGATACGGTGATGCATCTCCTATTCAATCGTTTTTCGCCCAAGTGGCAGCTTGTGGCACTCTTGGTGTAAACAAACGCTACCTTATTTCTGTGCTGATACTATTGTTTGCAATATCGGTGCAGAATACCGCATACATGCGCAAAAGGTACACTCCTGCCTCTGCCTTTTCTTGTTATTTTATCATCTTCTTTGACTTAGTTTTAGTTTAAATCAGTCTTTTCTCTCTCTATTTCCATAAAAATCCATGAGAAATTCATAGCCAATGAGTGCAACATTATGCAAGCACTCCCCGAATGCTTGGAACTTTCCCATTCTCTTCGTAACTTCACTCTTGGAAACCAAACCAAGCAGATAATGAAAAAGAATGCAGATAAAGGCAAATCGGAGGGCGAAAACAATATGCCCAAGCAAAGGAAGACTTCCTCAAAAAACGGTGAGATAGAAACCTATCTTTCCTCTCGCTATGAGTTCAGATACAACACGGTGTTGGGAAGAACTGAATACAGGGACAAGGACGATACTCACTTCTCAAAAGTGGGTCGCTATGAAATCAACACGCTCCGCAGGGAACTTGACAACGATGTGGGGATTATCACATCTTCCGACAACCTCTATTCCATCATCGAGAGCAGCTTCTCGCCACGCATCAACCCCATACAAGAGTATTTCAAAGCGTTGCCCTTGCTGGATATAGGCAGTAGTTGTAGTAACACTAACGAATACAATAGTTGCCGCAATGCTTCCTCCCTTTCACTGAAAGCCATTCCTGACTTGGCAAGTTGCGTAGTTGTTCGCAACTCTGACAAGTGGCTGCCGTACCTTACTAAATGGCTCGTAGCAGTGGTTGCCAATGCCATGGACAACCGTGAGTGCCGTAACCATACCTGTCTTGTACTAACAGGCGAGCAGGGCAAGTTCAAGACAACGTTCCTTGACTTGCTTTGTCCTCCTGCTTTGCATGGTTACAGCTACACGGGCAAGATATATCCGCAGGAGAAGGACACACTTACCTATATCGGGCAAAACCTCATCGTAAACATCGACGACCAACTTAAAGCCCTCAACAAGCGTGACGAGAACGAACTGAAAAACCTCATCACCTGCCCGATGGTCAAGTATCGTATGCCCTATGATAAATATGTGGAGGAACACCCCCACTTGGCAAGTTTCGTGGCATCGGTAAACGGCAACGACTTTCTTACAGACCCTACAGGAAGCAGACGCTTCCTGCCCTTTGAAGTGCTTTCCATAAATATTGAGAGAGCAAAAGCTATCTCGATGGACAATGTTTATGCGGAAGCCAAAGCCCTGTTAAAGTTAGGTTTTCGCTATTGGTTTGATGATGACGAGATTGCCGAACTATATAGAGAGAGTGAAGACTTTCAAGTACAAACTGCAGAGATGGAGCTTTTGTTGCGTTGTTTTAAAAGCCAACGGAGGATGAAAGTTATTCGTTAATGACCACTACGGAGATACTTACCTATTTGGGTATTTATACTCACCAATCACTTGTTGCCAAGCGTATGGGCGAAGCCTTGAAGAAAGCAGGATACATAAAGGTGAGCAAACGAAGAAACGGAGGTAGCCCCATCTATGTCTACAAAATTAGGAAAATCTTGCCCTGCCCGCTCCTTAAAACTTGTAGTAGCCAAATGTAGTAGAATGTGTAGTATTGTCTTATACTACAAAGTAACACTGATTATCAATCACTTATCACAAAATAGTATGTAGTAAGAAGAAAGATGAAAAAGTTTGGAGGGGGAAAACTTTGGAAACAGTAAAACCATAAAAACAGACAAATATAAATAATTATCATTCAACCCATTAAAGTATCAAAGCAATGAAAGAAGAAGATTTATCACGCATCAAGCAATACCCCATCGTGGAGTATCTTGAAAGGAAAGGCATCAAGCCTGTACGTAGGACACCTTCCTATGTGCTGTACCGCTCACCACTCAGAGAGGAAACGCATCCGAGTTTTAAGGTGGACACACAGAAGAACCTCTGGATAGACTATGCCGAAGGTAGGGGCGGAAGTATTATTGACCTCTGTATGCGTTTGGAGAGCTGCACGCTATCGGAAGCCATTTGCCGTTTGGAACAAAACGCTTCCGATAATATAACATATAGTTCTCGTAAAGACTTCGTGCCAAATAATTCCCAGCCTGTGATGGCTGTAAATGGAGCAAGGAGACTGATAGAAATATCAGACACCCTGCCACCACATTTGCAGGAATATCTTACGAAGGAACGCTGCATTGACATGGAAAAGGCTATACCTTTCCTCAAATGTATCAGCTATGAGGTAAGGAGCAGACTCTATCAAGCCATCGGCTATGCTAATCTCTCTGGCGGCTATGAGCTTCGTGACGACAAGACGTTCAAGGGAACGATAGCTCCGAAGGACATTACTCTGATATTTACGGACAAACAGACAAAACACGCAATAGACAAGCCACTGCCTGTATGCGTGTTTGAGGGCTTTATGGACTTCCTCTCCTTTCTTTCAATGAAAGAGGAGATAGCCAGCCACTGCCTTGTGATGAACTCCGTAAGCAATGTGGCAAGAACTGTCCG
>NZ_QFFX01000095.1:0-7085 GCF_023522295.1 Prevotella sp. TCVGH
GGCCGGAGGCGCGAAGCCTCCGAAGAGCGGCATCCGACTTGTCTCCGTGTGTTAGCCTTTGCAAACATAGTAACTTTACGGAAAAATATGTTTCTAAAATATATAAATAGACAGCTGTGGGGAAAATGTGGGGAAAAATTAGATAATTAAAAAGGCTAAATGACTGGAAATAATCACTTAGCCTTTTAATCCGTACCTAGACCCGTACTTCGTAATTGCTGCGCCCATCATTCAAGACTGTCAAATCGGGTCTTTCCTGTCAAGCCAATGATGCCTATGCGTATGCCAAACACATGGATTACGGATTTCTCGTTCCGTGAACAAACACTTTATCCGCAACTCTGCTATGTGGTGTATTGGCTTAACTCCATTTCTATGGGCAACACTTTTGTTGCAGATTTCAAGCAGCTTTTATCGAAATACCCATCAGTAAGAACTCGTTTATTAGGCTTTCCTCATAATTGGGAACAAGAGCCTTTGTGGAGATAAAATAATTGCCCTGTTTCTTAAAAAGCACTGGGGCAAACCAGCTCCGTCTTTAATTGTTTCCAATAAATGGATTGTTTCAAGCCCCTATAGAAAGAGAACAAAAATTCCTGTGTGAAAATTAATCTACGACAAGGAGCAAGCAAGGAGCAATATCAAACAAAAATCAATACCTTTGCAGTACATATGAGATAGACCAAAACAAAAGTGGAATATCGGAAACGAATAGCAAGGAAAAGAGAAGAAACGACCCAAGTTGATGTCCTTTTTGAGTTAATAATCAATAAAAGCGTTAAATCTTCACCTTTTAGAATGTGCAATTAAAAATAACAACCATATTTCTGACTTATTATCTATAAAATATTGAGTAATAATCGGTTGTAAATACAAACATTGGAAAATTCTTTGTAAGTAATGCTTGCCGTGATAGAAAAGTATTTTGACCACTCACTTAGACTGGCGCCATCAGGCTTTATGGCACTGGTATATACAATTGTTGCGAACGGCTGGATTTTCAAGAATGGGAATGGAAGCCATTGAAGGCTGAGGTCCGCAGCTGTGTATGAGGTGTGTTTAAAATGTTCAAGGGTCTTCACTATCTCTGCGTCTCTACTCTCAAATAACGTCATATAAGGGCGGCGCAGGTACGAATGCCGTATTGCGGCACTCATATAGAAAGTAGGCAGACTTAGTTGGTATTGAAGACGATTATAGAAAGTATAGTAGGGTTGAAGATGAGGATTGCCCACACTATAATATTGATAGTTGAGATAGACTGGATGGATGGTGAGCTGTGAGATGTCAGGAACATTGGATAAGATAAGCGAGTTAAGCCTAATGGAAGAGGAGTGACCAATCTGATAGCTTGCAGACAATGAAGGTTTGAACACGGTATAATGCCTTGCCTTCATTTCTCCATTGTCTTGAATACTATGTTCTATACCTACACCTATGGTGTAATGGAGATTCTTTAACTTGCCTGCAAGATTTGAATATATATAGCAGACTTGCTGTTCCATTGTGGAACGGGTGTTTTCATTATAGGTCTGCCGAAGTTGCTTATAAAAGTATCTTGCCCCGATGCTTATATTTTCATTGGAAAAGGACTTGTTGTAAAGCAACTCGGATATGATGGAATTAGAGTAATTCCTGAGATGGTTGTTGTACCGATAAGTTATTGTATTATCTGAATTTTCTTGGGAAATCTGATTGTTCGATTTGGAATCAAAATAAGATCCCACAAAATTGGCTGTCAATTCCTGGTTGTTCTTCAATTTTCTATTGTAATACAAATCCAATGATATAGCATCATAATTACTTTTAAGTTTTTTTGCCGAATAACCTTGTTGTAGAATTCCTGTACCAAATTTCGTTGTTGCAGTTTGTTGATGGCGTTCCCGCCCTGGGTTGAGGCGATACCTTACTTTAGCAGAAAACAGTTGGTTGTCATCCGGACGAAACATGTAATCTGCCCCTATGATATGATACTCCCCCTTGTAAGTACCAGGAAGTCCTTGCAGTTTGCTGGAGAAATTTGCATGGTCTATCTCATACTCGTAAGTCTGATTGATTCTGTTGTCGTTAAGATTCCTGTAATCAATGAAATAAGAAAGGGCAATCTGGTGCTTGAGCGTGTACCATTTCGCATTGATAGTGTTTGTTCCGTAACCCGTTGTAAATGAGTTTACTGTATTGATAAAACTGTTAAACCCGCTATCCTTTTCTTTTATGGTAAAGACGCTTAGGACTGCACCTACGTTTTTATTGGCAAATCTTGCTGGTGGCTGTGTAAAATACTCAACTCTCCTGATTTTTTTTGCAGATAGAGCCATTAAGTCATTTTCATTCGCTTGTATGCCATCTATGAGAATGAGTATATTCTGCCGGTCTGTCGTTTGAAGGATATTTGAAATTCTATTCAATTGAAATTGTGGCATTTCTCCCAAGGCCGCCAAGGCAGAGGAGGCTCTTTCTTTCAGACTTTGTGGGATGAGTAATTTGTCCTTACTCCCGAAAGTCTCAATCTCCCTTGCAGAAATAACTACTTCCTGCAGTTCTTCAGAATACCGCTTCAAGATGATTTCGTGATGAGACTTGGCCGCTAAACATATCGTTTCGTAACCCACGGAAGATATCTTTAGTATAAGTTGCTGGGAGACAGTATTCGGGAAAGAAAAATATCCCTTATTATTGGATACCGTACTGGCAATCAGAACACTATCAGGAATTTGGTACAGCCCAATAGTTGCAAATTCGACAGGTAGTTTTTCCTCATCTATTATCACTCCGGATATCTGGGCGTTGAGAACTTTGCACGAAAACAACAGAACTATTATAAAGACAAACCTCATGATTGTATGGTATTATATAATAACGAGTATTTTCTCTTCAGTTTCTCAATATCCAGTTCCATTCCAATCATGGAAAGGCAGAAAGAATCTCCATAATACAAGGAGCGAAACGTAGAAATTACCAGATTTAGGTCAAGGTCTTTTTTGAGTTCGCCCGCCTCGATGCCACGGCGACAATACTCAATCCACAGGTCAGAGATATTCGTTTCCAGTTCCTTTAACTTCTCCTCAAAACCTTCATAGTGGAAATCCGCAGAAGACAACAAATTGACAAATTGAGTGGAACTTGCCTCTGCGTTAGCGGCTTTCATTCTTTCCATTCTCTGCCGTATAAGCTCTAAATCGCTCATGATGAAATCCCAAAACGGCGTTTCTTCCGAAACTGATATACCGTTGTGCAAGGACTCGGACAGAAAATCGAGGACAAACTTGTCAATGACAGCCTGGTATAACCCTTCCTTGTTCTTCACTTTATAATATATGGCACCACGCGACAACCCGGTTATCTCCTCAATATCTGCGGTTGTTACATCTGCATATTCCTTCATTAAAAAGAGCTTGAATGCCCCCAAGAGGATATTATATCTGCGTTCTTCTTTCTTTGTCATTTATACATGTATTAGCTGCATGAGAATAATATTACGTTCGTACTATTTTTTTTATCGGTAGCGAATATATTGATATTTTTTTAATTTTCCAAGAAATTGCCGATTTTTATTAAATTATAGTAAAAACAATCTTCTCCTATGGTTTCAATCATGAGTTAAAGCGTATGAACCGAATCGAATTGCTTGTGTTCAATGTCTACCTCATTTGCATTCATGGTTGTAACTACAATGCCCCTTCAATGCAAGAGCTGCTACTTTTATTTTTTATCATTCTTGGTACGGGAATACAGTTGTTTTTGTCCTACAATTTTACCAAAAAACGACCATTCAAAATCTTCAAAATAGAAAATTTTAATATGCAAACGCCCAACAAAATTACGCTGATTTTCACAAAATAGACGTCTCTTGCGGTTGAAATATTGATTTAACGCCCTTGGAAACACTCAATAGAGGTGTTATTCACATACAGTAGCAGCATTAAAGCATGCAAATAGGAGGCTTATCTTAATGCTTTAGTCGCCAAGAAAGGGCAAATTTACGCATAAAAAGAGAGGCTTTAGTCGTAATGTGTTCAATAACAAAGGATTACGAACGTCGCTCATTTCTCGCGTATTTGCGACCAACTTTGTCGTTGGTTGTTTTTACGCGAGTTATGAGAGGCACTTTGTAAAGAAAATTCAGCATTTTATCTCCTCCCATGTAGCGTACCTCCAATTTTATGAACCGATTGCAAACAATGTATGAAATCGGCTCTTCATCACTTATCTACTTCTCTTATTTTCGGTGAGTTGGATAGAACGCAAATGCTTTCGTTATCAACATGTGCGTAAATACTTTTTGATTTCGTTCGTGTTTTTCGTTGTACAAATATCATTTTTATACGAAGAAACTGTGATTGGAAAAAAGAAAAAGAACAACTGATGAAAATGGCGTTCGCGTGAAAAAGTGACGAATAGATAACGTGAAGCTTCGTAATTTTTGTACATTTGCACTGATTTATGGATGATTTGCTCAACAATTAACGCACATGAAATTATGATTAAATGTAACTCTTCTTTCTCTCTCATCGCTTGTGGAATCCTGATGATGACCTCCATTACTATGGGGTGCCAATCCAAGCAGTCAAAGAACTCAACTCATGAAGGCACGAAAGTAGAACTAAAATATGCGGAACATATCCAAATGCAAAAATATCCTCTGTTTACAGTCGTAACTTTAGCGAATCCGTGGGATGAGGGAAAGGTTCTACATACGTATGTGTTGGTCAACCGTAAAGACTCAGCAAGGGTGAATCATCTGCCAAAAGGTACCTTAGTTTATACGCCCATTGAACGGAGTGTGGTTTTCTCGACCGCTCATTGTAAGTTGCTTGAATCTTTAGGCGCATTGGATGCCATTGCGGGGGTAGCCGATTTGAAGTATATTCTTATTCCAGCAATTCAACATCGAGTAACGACAGGCAAGATTGTTGATTGTGGAGACGGGATGAGTCCTAACATCGAGAGAATGATAGCGTTACATCCGCAGGCTCTTCTTTTGTCTCCTTTTGAGAATAGTGGGGGATATGGAAAGTTAGAAGGGTTGGGTTGTCCTGTCATTGAGTTGGCAGATTATATGGAGACATCACCGTTGGGAAGAGCCGAATGGATGAAATTTTATGGGATGCTCTTTGGCTGCGAGCAGCGTGCAGATTCGTTGTTTGCCGTTGTCGACAGTGCCTATCAACGGTTAAAGTCACAAGCTCAATCATGGTCAGAGGGAGCTTCTCTCTTGACAGAGCGTCAAACGGGGAGTGTTTGGTATTGTCCAGGAGGAAAGAGTACCATAGGGCAAATGATAGCCGATGCACATGGGAAATATGCTTTCTCTGTTGACAAGCACAGTGGAAGTTTAGCACTCTCTTTTGAAGAAGTATTGGAAAAGGCAGGCAACAGCGAGGTGTGGGCTTTCAAATATCATGGTGAACATTCCATGACCAAACAAGACTTGCTGGCAGAATACCGTGGATATCGTGTTTTGCGAGCTTTTAAGCAAGGGAAAATCTATGGTTGTAACAGTCGCATAAAACCATATTTTGAAGAAACACCGTTCCGTCCTGACTTCCTCTTGCGTGATATCATCATTATGTTGCATCAACCCCACGCCTCTTGTTTAGGTAAATTGCGGTACTACGAACCTCTGCCATAGCTCCTTTCATAGATTCCCCTTATCAATGGAATGATACATGGGATGCTGTCAATCATTTGGAAAATTGTCCGAGAGTATCATTTTCATAGATAAAAAAGGATGGGTTATCAATGCTGTTGGCTCATCGCATTGATTTCAATCAAGAGGGATGTCTTGAAAATTGAATATCGAAGTACAGGAATCTCTTAATATATAAGGTGAAACTCATGAAACAGGATATGCGTCTGTCATGTGTTTGGACGAGTTACAGACAGAGAAGTAACTCCTGTGAGGCTGAAAAGAAAAAGGAGACCGAAGTCTCCTTTATGTTTATTCATCAATGACGAGCGTGTGCTGCTGTTAATGTGCAGCCTCAAACTCTTTGAGGAAGCGCAAATCATTCTCTGAGAAGAGGCGCAAGTCGCTAACCCGGTATTTCAGATTGGTGATGCGTTCTACACCCATACCAAAGGCATAACCGCTGTACACCTTACTGTCAATGCCGCAAGCCTCGAGTACATTGGGGTCTACCATGCCACATCCCAAGATTTCTACCCAACCAGTTTGCTTGCAGAAGCCACAGCCTTCACCACCGCAAATAAAACATGAGATGTCCATTTCGGCACTCGGCTCTGTAAATGGGAAGTAACTTGGGCGCAAACGAATGTCAGTATCTGGACCAAACATTTCGCGTGCAAATGTAAGCAACACTTGTTTAAGGTCGGTAAACGATACGTTTTTGTCAATATACAGGCCTTCTACCTGATGAAAAAAGCAGTGGGCACGTGCAGAAATCGCCTCGTTACGATACACTCTTCCTGGACATATAATGCGAATAGGAGGCTCGTGCGTTTCCATATAGTGCGATTGGTCGCCCGAAGTGTGTGAGCGTAGCAATACATTCTTAGTCACATCGTTGGGATGCTTGTGAATGAAGAATGTGTCCTGCATATCTCGTGCGGGATGATCGGGTGCAAAGTTTAATTTGGTGAAGACGTGTAAATCGTCATCAATCTCAGGTCCATCTGCCAAAGTGAAGCCCATTCGTTGAAAGATATTACAAATTTCATTCTTCACAATGGTTAGCGGATGTCGTGTTCCCAAGCGAATTGGATAAGCTGAGCGTGTAAGATCAAGCGATACGGAAGATTCATTGGCTGTTCCTACCGTGTCCTTGAGTGAGTTGATTCTATCCTTAGCCAACTGCTTTAATTCGTTGATCTTCATGCCAACAGTTTTCTTTTCATCAGCTGCCACATTGCGGAAGTCGGCCATCAGCGCATTGATTTCACCCTTCTTACTGAGGTATTTTAGGCGCAACTGTTCTACCTCATCGGCATTCTTTGCCGAGAGGTTGCTTACTTCTTTGAGAAGTTCATCTATTTTGTCAAGTATCATACTTCTATGTTGCTTTCCAAATAATTGGAAAATATTTGTAATTTATTAACTGTTCATTATCATTCACTTAGCGTGA
>NZ_QFFX01000096.1:0-6815 GCF_023522295.1 Prevotella sp. TCVGH
CAGAAGATTCCATGCACATTTTTGTCACATAAAAGAAAACGACTCTAAATTATGCACATTTTTGTCATATAAGCCAAAATACTCTATTTGGCAGATATTCCTTCTTTCCAACCTTTTATCTTCATCTGCTTAAAGTCAAAGACTATAGTTTGTCCTATTGATTGGAAGAAAGTCAAGCCTAATAGAACATCATAGCTAGTTGTTGTTTCTGGTACAATGTCTATTTTTTCCTTTGTATCTATTGGCCTACCATTAATAGTTAATGAAGGTGACTTTAATATTAAATTCGGAATAGAAACAGCATTACCATCAGTTGTTACATACATGCTCTTATTCCAATTTTCCGATGGAAACTGGTGCTTCTTATAGAACTTGTCACACATCTTAATATAAACAACATCACCTGTACTTATCTTTCCAATAGCTGTTTTTTTACTTATCGTAATTGGCATAAACAAATAAGGATAATCGACATATGCAAAATACATTTTTTCTTCTACATCTGCATTTGGAAGACTATCTACAGGAAAACTAATCTCCTGCCGTTTCCAGTCTATCGCTATCGTTTCTAACTGCCTGATAATAGGAAGTCCTATCTTTGGTTTATTTGCTTCAGCATAAATCTCCTTTATTCTTTTTGCCTCTTTCTTTGACAACTTATGCTTATCAATGCCTTTTGTAGGGGTGGCAACCTTCGAAACTAACGCAGGTACATTCTTAAATAGAATACTGCCAATACGAATAGAATCTAAGTAAACAACAGGGAAACCTGCTACACTATCCGCACCCACCACCAATCCCAATTGCTTAGCAACCTGATGCGTAATTATCATTGGATAAGGTGTCGCAGTCATCCATAAGCCTTCTAAAGATTTGTCGTTGACTTTAATCGGTGTCTTGAGAAGTGGCACTGCAGTAAACTTGATGGTTTGGCTTTTACCTTTGCGAATTGCATGTACTGGCGGTAATAAGTTCCGCTCTCTTAGGCGTTGTTCTCCGCTTGAGATTAGCTTTTCAACCGATTTATTATATTCCGCATCATTATAATAAGCCTTTTGGGAAAGATAATATTCTCGTTTCAGCCATTCTACATGCGATGCAGCCTTATCATGCATTCCTTCTGCCTTACAGAGGTTTAGGAGTTCACGAGAAAGATACAACACATCAGCACCATATGCCATCCAGTTATACCTTAAATTTTCATCTATCAAGCTGATTGCCAAACGATTTTGATTTTGGGCGATTGCTGCCAGTATTTGCTTATGAAGTTTGATAAAAGGTGAAACTGAATCTGTGTCAGTGAACAGCTGACACGCTTCCAAAAATCTTCCCTCAGTGATGAGCCCACCATATCGTTCCATTTTAGATTGATAGCTTTGTGCCATCGTGGAAATTGTACATAAAGCCAACAACCCTAATGTTAGTAAGCTAAATTTCTTCATACTCTTTATTTATAACTTATTTAAATTCCACTCGAAAACTTTTATTCTTTAGTGCAAGTGAATAGCATCACTTTTTCTCCAGATCTTTAATTTCATCTCTTTAAAATCTAACACCATTACTTCTCCCAAGGATTTGAAAAAAGGGTATCCCAATTGTACATCCCAGGATTTCATATCTTGGTCTTCATCTCTATAGCCTATTACTTTTAATCTTTCCTTAGGCAACAGTAATTGATTGGCATAAGTTAAAGAAGGTTTTACTAAGAACACATTTGTCGTATCACTCACCCCATACAAAGTAAGGCTATAGGAATGAGCATTTACATCTTTTATTGTAGAAAACCGCGTGGGATAAGCGTTTACCAAATTTTTATGCATATCTGCAAAGGTTGTACTGCCTATGTCAATCATTGCTAATGCCCTTACAGAATTTATGGAAAATGGTGTTATCAACTTTGAATACTTGACACCGGTAACAAACATTTGTTCTTGCAAGGTAGGGGCCGGTAACGTCTTCTTGGGAAAGAAGAAGCAATTATTTTTCCAGTCTATCCCTAGCTTCTCCAAATGCTTAATGACTGGCAACCCTATTATGGGAATATTCGAGGCCTCATACACCATTAAAGCATCATGAAGTTCTTTTTCAGATGCACGACGGTCATACAAGGCTGGAATAGGATTTACCATATCATGAATAAAAGCCGGAACATTGTAAAGGGTGAAATTGCCAATCATTAGAGAATCTACAATAATAAGCGGATCCTGTGCGTCCTTAGAATTAACGCTCTTATTTCTGTAATCAAGACCTAAGGCATCTGCATATCTATGAGGTATTAGCAAAGCGCCCTCTGACCCAGTATCCCATAAAAACATTTCCGAAGTCTGATTGATTTTCAAACGCGTTTTAATATGACTGTCAAGGATGAACTTTATTGGCTTAGGCTCACCCTTGCATACGATGCGCATTTGTGGTATCTTACGATTTTCTTCTAAGAACTTATATGTTTCTTCGATACATTTGCTAACCGCGTTATTAAGTGTTAGGTTCTGATAATATTGTAGTTGAGCAGGTGCATAGGTATTCTTCAGCCAATCATACTGACATTCTGCATCATCATACCTCCTTTCAGCAACATACAAATTCATCAAAAGGTTTGAAAACGACAGTGCTTCATCACCATACAATCTCCAATTAGTCCTAAGGTTTTTACACAACAGATCAATTGCCAAATCATAGCGATTCTTACCTACCTCTGTAAAAGCTTGAATTGCTAACTTGACGGAAGGGGCCACTGAATCCGTTGGGGCATATATTTGCCCCAACTCTGAAAATCGGCCAGAATTTAAAGCATCGAAAAATCGACTTAATTGTGCTTGTTTTTGCAATTGTGCGAGGCTCGGTCGAGATAATGCAAGAGTGGTCAATAAAATAAATAGGCGTAAATATTTCATATCCTAACCCGTTGGCTAAATTAATTTAAGTTGATAAACATGAATAAAAAGTTGTACATATCATTGATTTTTAGTAACTTAGTAGTATTCAAAACGTTAAGTTTAAACCATCGTATGTACAACCTTTATACAAAATTCATCAAAATACTTGAGATATGCAAGCAATTCTCTGAAAATCTCGTCAACGAATCGGGTAACGTTCCACGTCGTGGTCGTGGTCCTGTTCCTAAGTTTTCGGACTTGGAAGTGGTAGCATTATCCCTGACGGCAGAGGCAGAGAGCATTGATAGCGAGAAGTGGCTGTGCGACTATAAACTGCAAGAGTACAAGGACAGCATTCCCAATCTCATATCAAGGAGACAATTCAATGACCGTAGAAAGAAAACAGCTGGCTTGTGTGAGGAACTTCGCAAGAGGATAGCCATGGAAATGGATGGCGGAGAGGAACAGTTCTTTGTTGACTCCAAGCCAATAGAGGTCTGTAGAGTAGCAAGAGGAAAACGTTGTAAGATGGGATGTACCAGTGATTTCTCGCAAGCTCCCGACTTTGGTTTCTGTGCTTCGCAGAATACATACTATTTTGGCTATAAGTTACATGCACTTTGTGGCTTAAGCGGAGTTATCCATTCCTACGATCTGTCAAAAGTAAGTGTGGCTGACCTCCATTATATGGATGTAAAACATACTTATCACGACTGTAGCATCCTTGGCGACAAGGGGTATGTTGGAGCTGACGTACAGCTTGACCTGTTCGAGACTACACACATAAAACTGGAGTGTCCATATCGGCACAACCAAAAGGAATGGAAACCGACATTCGTACCGTTGGCAAAGGCAAGAAAGAGAATTGAAACGCTATTCTCGCAACTTACAGACCAATTCTTGGTCATCAGGAACTATGCGAAAATAACGAATGGTTTGTTTGCCAGAATCATTGGCAAAATTAGTGCACTCACCATTCTGCAATACGTAAACTTCATTAACAACAGGCCCATTGGCAGAATTAAGTATGCACTAAATTAATTCCGCCAACGGGTTACAAGTTATAAAAAGGAGTTGACCCTATTTGCGGTCAACTCCTCTTTATTTTATGAGTAAGTCATACTATCCTCGAAGATCACTGTCATTGATCCCACCAAATACGACCTTCTGTCTTATCGACATCTGCACCATATTTCGCATCACTCTTCAATGCACTGACAGCTTGATTATAATTGTCAATATTCAAATCGTTTGGAACTGGTAGAGAGTTTCTGCGTGGAATCACCAATGCAGTACCTGCAGACTTAATCGATTCAAGGAATGCCACTCCATCTTCGGGTACTGGCTGATCCTTAAATTTTGGGTAGCCTGTTCGTTTCCAAGTTGCCCACATCTCCTCTGGTTGCACAAATAAATTCACCCATTGCTGAGAAATTATCTTCTCTAACGTGACGTTCTGAAACTCTGGGCGATCAAGATAAGCTGCAATCTTCTCATCCGTGATAGGGTTATAATTGGCAGCCTTATCGTTTACTTGGGCTGTCACCCACATATTGGTAGCCCACGTTCTGAATTGTTCCATAGAAGCCTTCACGCCTTCTCTGTACCAAGCTTTGGCATCCTTACCCGCAACTGCGCTACCTTTCTTCAAGGCTATCTCTGCTAACATTAGACAAGTTTCCGAATAAGTAATAATCGGCGTAAAAGTAGACATCTTGTCCTGATTAATCATAAACTCTGTGTCTTCGATGGCACGAGCTGGCATGTTGTTGTTGCCTCGAATACCACCGTTCTTGACGAAGAAACGGCTTTCCACCTGTGAGTTCATTCTTATTTCCAAATTGGCTTCTGTACCATCCGCTTTGTGATAAGGCAAGGTCATGTATGCATTCCGCGAATACTCACTGGTAGCACTGTCTGGATTAGCTGACGCCCCTACATATCTGTCAATAAAGCCCTTGTAGGATTTCTCGTAATTAGGATATTCTTTCTTGAATGTGTCAAACCAATCATCATTTTCCTTGTTGTTGTTACCAGTGCCAAAGCCGTTACGACGAACCAAAATAGGTAATCTCGGGTCGTCATACGTCTCAAGGAATGAGACGAATGCGCGCGATGCCACATATCGACTGGTGATATCTTGAATATCATCAGTGTTATTGTTGTAATCATTGGGATGATGATAAATGCACGACTCGTCGTAAGAACCGATAACATTGCTGGGTGATGTCAACACTTCGTCAATCACGCTATTATAGAAAGCCTTGTCCGCTTTCTCCAATCGCTGTGCCATCTTTACTCGCAACGTGTTACCAAACTTAATCCACTTAGCAATGTCGCCTCCATAGAAGAAATCTGCATCCTTCAATTGCACCTGCTTATCGTTCGAAGCTTTGAGCGTAGCTACACACTCTTTTACTATGGCATCTAACTTCTTATACATCGGTGTACCGTCAATTGCTTTTTGATACAAATCGTACTTAGGAGTAGTGAGCCGTTCGGTCTGCGCCTTCAAACCTTCAGTGAGAGGTGCTGCACCATACGTGTCAAGAATCAACCATTGTTCGTAAGAGAGCAACATTTTAGCTATGGCGCCTATATCAGCAAAGCGTTCTGGTTCGTTTTGAACTGGAATAACTTGCGTAATGAGATAATCCAAACGCAAGCCAAAACCGCCGAAGTTATCACCGTTCGCCGTGTAATAATACGTGTATGCTGGGGCGAATGGTTCTGTACGACCAGTCTTATCAAGCGAGATGTACGTTCCTGCCGATGGTCCACCTGCAGAAACAATATATTGCATATAGGTCATCGTGCCACTGTATTTACCTAAAAGGTGTGCACGACTACAGTTGTTGAAGTTGAGCGTGGCTCCCATAAAAGCGTTGGCTGGGGTTGCAGTAGGCAACTTCTCTTTGTCTGTATTTAAATCTTGGAAGTCGTCTAAGCAACTGGTTATTCCAAAGGTAGCCAACAAGCTGGCGACTATCAATATATATTTTTTCATAGGATTCGGAATAATTAAAATCTTACAGTTAAATTAAACGCATAGGTACGATAGAATGGTACTGCTCCAATGTCCATGGGCTGCAACGGGTTGTTGCTGGAAATAGACATAGGGTTCAGCCCATCAGTGAGCTTATTAATGAGGTAGCATACGTTACGAGCCGTAAATCCGAGCCTTAAATAATTAGCTCCAAACTTCTTGCATATTTTCTCTGGCAAGCGATAACCTAAGGTTATCTCGCGCAGACAGAACCAGGTATTGTCCTGTATGGCCTCTGGAAACGCAGGCATACCCCATCCATAGTTCCAAGCATACCATGATCCTGTCATCACTGGCACAATGTTCTTTTGTGCAATGGCATCAGCATAAGTCATGCCTCCAACGTCTACTAAAGCTCCAGGTGTGCCGTCTGCATTTTGTACAGGAGCTTTTGCGCCTTCCTCGAATACTGCATCAAGCATCAAACCATCGTACACTGTCTCGCCCTTGTAGTTGATACGGGCGATTCCACCATGTTCCTTGTCACGTCCAACGAGTGTTGATTTCAAGTTTCCTCTTGGTACGGTATACTTCCATAGATTAGAGTAATAGTTACCACCAAAGCGACCATCGCCTTGAATGTACAAGTCAAGCTGTTTCCAAGATAACGATGTGTTGAGACTCAACGTGAAGTCGGGCTCTACCTTTCCAAGGATGTGGCGTTCTCTCTTTCCTTGATCATACAGTGTCACTGGCGAATACATTGCAACGCTATGTGGTTTCCCGTATTGCTGGTCATAGCGTATCAACATCTTGCCATTGCGTGGGTCACCGCTCGGACCTTCAAAATGTGCGACAGGAGTACTATAGGGAGAATTAAGTTACTATGTTTGCAAAGGCTAACACACGGAGACAAGTCGGATGCCGCTCTTCGGAGGCTTCGCGCCTCCGGC
>NZ_QFFX01000097.1:0-6297 GCF_023522295.1 Prevotella sp. TCVGH
TAAAACAGGCTGCGCCTCAACAATTCAAACAAGTTTGATTGCATTCGGCTTGCTCCGTTTTTGGTTCAAAATGTAAGATTGTTCAGTCGTGTAGCTCGCTACACTCCTTCACGCTCTTACATTTTGACCTCAAAAAAAGCTCAAAATCTAACAAAGCTAATTTATGGAACCTGCCTAAAATATGAATCTTGAATAATGAATTACCTGAGATACCAAACTCCTTTGTTTTCCACCATAGAAACCACTATCTCTTCGTTCGTACTATCCCCATAGGCAAAGACCAAAAAGACATTAGCTGCATGCTTTTCTGTGTCTGCTTTTACCTGAACGATATGGACATCCTTAATGCCGCGGTGTTCAACGGTCTGCTGATTCATATACATTTTGGCATTTGCAATGAGTTGCTCCCTATATGTGTCAGGAATACTGTCATGGCGAAAATGCCCATCCACAAAGGAGGCATAATCGCCTTGTAACAAATAGTCATAATATTGCTTAGCCGCACGTGCCGCCACCTCGCCTTGGTCTGGAGTAGAGGAACAGGCAAAAAAGAACAGCCCCATGAGGATATATAAGAGTTTTTTCATTTTTACTTGTTTGATATAGAGTAACAAAAACACGCAAAGAGCCTGATATCTCTTTCGTCCTATTTTTTACGGATAAAGACATGGATGGGCGAACCCGTCAGCGTCCAATTCTCACGTATCTTATTCTCTAAGAAACGACGGTAATTTTCCTTGATATATTGAGGCAAATTGGCATAGAACACAAACGAAGGAATCTGCGTGTTGGGCAGTTGCGTGCAATATTTTATCTTGATGTACTTGCCTTTGATAGAGGGTGGAGGTGTCGCTTCAATGATAGGCAGCATCACCTCGTTGAGTTTTGAAGTTCCTATGCGTAATTTTCTGCTTTTATAAACATTCTTCGCTGTTTCAAGCACCTTAAAAATACGTTGCTTGGTCAAAGCAGATGCAAATATAATAGGGAAATCAACAAACGGTGCCATGCGCTCACGAATGGCGTTCTCGAAGGTCTTGATAACCTTGTGGTCCTTGTCCTCCACCAAGTCCCACTTGTTAACTACCACCACCAGCGATTTGTTGTTGCGCTGGATGAGCTGAAAGATATTCATATCCTGCGACTCGATACCTCGTGTGGCATCAAGCATAAGAATACATACATCGCTATTCTCTATGGAACGGATACTGCGCATCACAGAGTAAAACTCAAGATCCTCTGTTACTTTATTTTTTCTACGAATGCCCGCCGTGTCGACCAAATAAAAATCAAAACCAAACTTATCGTAACGGGTATAAATGCTATCACGAGTAGTCCCCGCTATCTCGGTGACAATGTTACGATCTTCCCCAATAAAGGCATTGATGATACTACTTTTCCCCACATTGGGACGCCCTACGACCGCAAAACGTGGTATATCCTCTTCAAGCTCTTCGCGCTTATCCGAAGGCAACTTCTCAAGAAGCAAATCTAACAAGTCGCCCGTTCCGCCACCTGTTGCAGCACTGATACATTGTGGCTCACCAAGTCCTAAACGATAAAACTCAGCAGCCGTATAATACTCGGCACTATTATCCACTTTATTGGCAACTAAGATGACTGGCAACTTCGTTTGGCGGAGTATTTGGGCTACATCAGCATCCCAATCCGTGAGACCGTTTTTAACATCAACAACAAACAGTACCAAGTCGGCTTCTTCCGTAGCAACAACCACTTGCTTGCGAATGGCATCTTCGAAGATGTCATCCGAATTCACGACCCAACCACCAGTATCAACGACCGAAAACTCTCGACCATTCCAGGAGCACTTCCCGTATTGACGGTCGCGTGTGGTACCTGCTGTATCACTTACTATCGCTTTGCGCGATTGGGTTAAACGATTAAATAAAGTGGACTTTCCTACATTGGGACGTCCCACTATTGCTACAAGATTTGCCATTTTGCTTATATCTCTCTTCTTAAACCGATGACGGAAAAACCTACATCTGTATATTTACTACTAAAAATGTTTTAACAGCACTATCTTTCAATGGTGCTTCAACAACACGACTTACTCGGGATTATACCCAAAACTGTTGAGCTCGCGGGTAGAGTTTCGCCAGTTCTTGTCCACCTTGACAAAAGTCTCCAGATAAATCTTTTTACCGAAAAACTTCTCTAATGCCTTACGCGCCTCTGTGCTTACCTTCTTTAACGCCATGCCTTGATGCCCAATGATAATGCCTTTTTGCGAGTCGCGCTCAACATAGATAACCGCATGAATATGAATTTGCTGCTCTGTCTCTTTGAAACTATCTACCTTCACCTCAACCGAATAAGGGATTTCTTTGTCATAAAACAGCAGAATCTTCTCACGGAAAATTTCACTCACAAAGAATTTGGCAGGTTTGTCCGTGAGCTGGTCTTTACCGAAATAAGGCGGACTATCAGGCAAAAGCTCTTGAATACGATTCAACAGGATATCTATCCCAAATTTGTTCGACGCAGATATCGGGAGTATTTCTGCATTCGGAAGGATGCCGTGCCATTTCTCCACCAGCTGGTCTAACGTCTTTTGATTACTTTGATCGATTTTATTGATTAGCAAGATTACTGGTATGGTCATCTTGCGAACCTTCTCCAAGAAATCAATATTCTTCTCAAGCGTCTCCACAACATCGGTTACATAAAGCAAAATATCAGCATCAGCCAGTGCAGACTCAGAAAAGGCGAGCATATATTCCTGCATCTTATAGTTTGGCTGAAGGACGCCAGGGGTATCCGAAAAAACAATTTGCATGTCATCGGTATTCACAATTCCCATGATTCGATGACGCGTTGTCTGCGACTTGAACGTAGCGATAGAGATACGCTCCCCTACCAACTGATTCATGAGCGTGGACTTCCCTACATTGGGATTACCCACAATATTAACAAAACCTGCCTTGTGCATAACGTGATTCTTTATGTAAGAACAAAAAAGCGCACTCTTTACCAAGAAAGGATGCGCTTTCATTATTCAATATATGAAATATTTAATTATTTCTTTGTAGCCTCTGTAGCGCCATCATAAGCCCACTTTAAAAAAGAAGCCCCATGTACGAATCCTGCTCCAAAAGCAGTGAAGATAACACAATCTCCTTTTTTCAGTTTGCTTTCATAGTCCCAAAGAGCGAGTGGAATTGTAGCAGCACTTGTATTACCATAATGCTCGATATTCACAGCAACTTTGTCCATAGACAATTCTGCACGCTTTGTAACGGCTTCAATAATACGCAGATTAGCTTCGTGAGGTACTACCCAGTCAACATCATCTTTGCTTAAATTGTTCCGTTTCATAATTTCCAAAACGTCATCGCTCATATCTGTTACCGCATAGCGAAAGACATTTCTTCCCTCTTGGTATAGATAATGCAAACGATGATCTACAGTGAAATGAGACGGTGGGCAGACACTACCTCCTGCTTTCATGTGCAAAAAGGGCAAGCCCTTGCCATCGGTGCGGAAAAACATGTCCTGCATTCCGTATTCGGTATCCTCGGAGGCTTCTACCAATACTGCCCCTGCGCCATCTCCAAACAGTACACAGGTCTGACGGTCTTGATAATCTACCAAAGATGACATCTTATCTGCCCCAATCACAATAATCTTTTTGCATCGACCACTTTCTATCATAGTGGATGCAGTACCTAATGCGTACATAAAGCCACAGCATGCTGCTTCAAAGTCGAACGCAAACGCATTTTTAAGTCCAAGTTTGCCCAAAACGATAGATGCCGTAGAGGGAAACTTGTAATCAGGTGTGGTTGTGGCAACAATCAGCGCATCAATAGTATCAGGATCAACACCCGTCTTTTGTATCAATTGCTTAGCCGCCTTTCGCGCCAAATAACTGGTCCCAAGACCTTCTTCCTTAAGAATTCGACGCTCCTTGATACCTACACGAGTCATAATCCATTCATCGCTGGTATCGACCATGCGCGAAAGCTCCTCGTTGTCAAGAATATAATCAGGAACATACCCGCCAACGCCAGTAATTATTGCGTTGATTCGTCCCATTACTCAGCAACTTCCTTTTCTATTGCAACCTTTCCTCTGTAATAACCACAAGTTGGACAAACGGTGTGGTAAACATAGTATGCTCCACAGTTAGGGCATACAGCCAATGTAGGAGCTACAGCCTTATCATGAGTTCTTCTTTTAAGTGTACGAGTCTTTGACTGTCTTCTTTTAGGATGTGCCATTTTCTTTAATCTTTAATTATTGTTTTTAATTTTTCTAATTGAGCCCAGCGCGGATCTATAGGGTCATTTTCAGCTGCTTCATTACTTCGGGTAACCAAACAATTGTTAAGCGCCCTCATCATCGCATGATTACATTTTCCAGGTGCATGTACATGCTGGATGGGAATGCTAAGATCTATAAATTCATAGATAAACCAAGACGTGTCGATAATTCCTTCATCTTCAGGCACGGTCACTTGGTCATCTGCGTCTGAGTATTCTGTTCCAAGTCTGACTACAAGACATTCGTCAGTTTCTATTGGTTGGTTGAGTTCGTCGAGACAGCGATCACACTGCACCACAACAGTACCAACAATATGAAAACTGAGCATAAAGCTACCCGCCATTTTTCGAAGAGTAAGCTCAACAGAGAGATTCCCTTTGTGAATATCTGGGGCTTTAATGGCCTCAAAGTATTCATCGGTAAGCGTAAACTCGAAGTGTTCAACTTCTTGGTTCACAGCTCTTAAATCTATCTTAAACGGCTCTAAGTCAAACATATTCACACTTTGAGGTGCAAAGTTACAAATATTTTCTGAGATGCTAACGTATAATGATAAAAAAAAATCTTATTATCAATTAAAATCGAATCGAAACAACACAGAAATAAAGGTGTGTGCCGTGTACTCTCCTCTTTGGTCAATGATTCGAAGCCTTCAACTCAATACGGAAGGTGGTTCCTTTATCTTTCTCTGAATCTTTGACGAAAATTTTGCCATTATGATATTCCTCAATGATTCGTTTGGCAAGAGACAGTCCTAACCCCCAACCGCGTCTTTTAGTGGTAAACCCAGGACGAAAAACGTTCTTTATATCTTTCTTCTTAATTCCCTTCCCCGTATCAGAAACTTCAATCACTATTTTTTTCGATTCACGAAAAGCGGAAATCTTAATTTTTCCCACAACTCCTCCCATTGCATCCACTGCATTCTTACATAAGTTCTCTATCACCCATTCAAAAAGAGAAGGAGACATGAGCACGAGTTGATCGTTTCCTTCAAAAGCAATTTGAGATTCAATGGCAATCTTTTTGGAGGTTCGACGGTTCATATATGCCACCACATTCTGAAGAACTTTTGACAAGCTATATAACTCTAATTCTGGCGCGGAGCCTATTTTAGAGAATCGGTCGGCAATGAGTTGCAAGCGCTTCACATCCTGATCTATCTCGGGAATTAAAGTGTCATCTGGGTACGTTTCTTTAAGTATGGCTAACCATGCCATTAAACTTGAAATAGGTGTACCCAACTGGTGGGCGGTCTCTTTAGAAAGTCCCACCCAAACTTTATTTTGTTCGGCTTTCTTAGAACTAAGGAGGGCAAAAAGTGCGACAATCACAAAAATGAGTACCACTCCCAACTGTATATAGGGATAAGTGGAAAGACGTTTGAGCATGAAAGAATCATCGTAACAAACATCGATGTACTCCTTTTCTTCAGGCTCATTAAAAAAGATTCGGATATATTTGCCAGAAGTTTTGAGCTTACGACCCAATTGCTGCACATAAGCAACACTATCTACTTTAGACTTATTAGGAAGTTTGATGTTGCGATTACTTTGTATTGCTCCTTGGCTATCCATCACAATCACAGGAATCGTATGATTTTCATTAATCACCTTCAACACCAAATTCAAATCTGTATTTTCATCTGCCTCATTCAGGGTTCGCATGGCTTCTGCCCAAATCTCCATTTTATTTTGCTCCTCCTTCTCCAAATCACGGATGAGACGATGTGACACAATTAAGGAGATTACCGCTATCAGCACAGCAACAATCACCAATATCACTTTTACGTGTCTAACTCGATCTGTCCATTGCATAAGCTAAAAACGTCAACAAACAAAATTTATTGCTCATATCCACTGCAACCTTCCATACCTTTGCATCCTTTCCTTGCTATCCACACCGCACCATCCTATATCTCTGTAGCCTAAACACACAAAAAAGCCTCCAGCATCGGTTGAGACACTGGAGGCGTGAAGTAAAAAAGGCAGCTACCTACTCTCCCACATT
>NZ_QFFX01000098.1:0-6283 GCF_023522295.1 Prevotella sp. TCVGH
CATCAAGTCCGAAACTACAATGGAAGATTTGAAAAGGCTGTCCGATGCGTATCGACAGCGGTTCGGGATAGACACTTTTCAAATTGCTATCCATAAGGACGAGGGTTATCCAAAGGGAGAGTGGAAACCTAACCTACATGCCCATTTGGTTTTTGATTGGACTAACCAACAGACAGGAAAGAGTTTGAAACTGAACCGCCAAGACATGGTGGAGATGCAGACGATAACAGCGGAAGTCCTGCAAATGGATAGGGGGGTGTCGAGCGACAAGCAGCACCTTTCAGCCATTCAATACAAGAACATAGCCGAGCAAGTCAAGTTAAGGCAAATCGAGGACGAGAGGGAAAAGAAAGCAAAACAGATGCAAGAGGAGTTGGAGCGTTTCAAGGTAGCCAAGGCACGCAAGGAGGCAGCCATAGAGAGCGCAAAAACGCTTTCTGAGGGCATTAAAGGTATTTTCGGGCAGAGTTCCAAGGATAAGACGATAAAAGCCCTTAGAGAGCAAATAAACGCCAAACAAAAGGAGATTTTCGACATCAAGGTGGAAATAGTCGGGCTGAAAGCACAGCAGGAGGAACAGAAAGAGCAGCAAAAGGCTGCACTTAATGAAACACGCAGGGAAGCCGTTTCCAAGTATAACGAGTTAGTCGTTAAGCACAACAAAGCTGTGGAGCGGAACAAAGAGCTGCGGGAAGTAATCAAAGATTTTCAAGAAATCCCAATCATAGAAAAATGTCTTGCAATAATTCGCAGCTTCGTTTTCCATATCAATGGGCATTTTGATGCAGACGATAGAAGGTTGTTGTCTTTCGTCATGCAAGGCAATGAAGATACAGCCGAGAGCCTAAGACGTGCAGCCTTCAATATGGGCGGAGTGATATGCCAGTATCAATATGGCAGCAGATGGGACCAGGCGGAAAGGGAATTAAGAAACATTGCCAATGGTGTGAGGGAAGAGGAACAACAACAGCGAAGCAGGGGACTAAGAAGATAGCCCCTACTTGTAGTTATAGTCTCAAATCCTTGACTATCTCTTTCAGGACTTCTTCCTTGACGGTCGAATAGTCCGACTTATCATAGATTTCCAAAAGATAGACTTTCCCCTCCTGTTCAGTTGCGAGAACATTGTACGTTATAACCCTTGCACCGCCAGACTTTCCGCCACCCTTGGACTTGATAGCCATACGGATTTTACGAATACCTGGAGTAAGTTCTGTGCCTTGGAGGGGATTTCCTTCCAAAGATTTCACAAACTCTTCCATGTCCGATTTCATGGACTTGTGTCGCTTTGCCAATGCTTTCAAGCTCTTTGCAAAGGTCGGAGTGGGTATAATTCTAAAGCTCATCGAGGAGGTCGTTCATTGAAAGTTCTTTTATTTTGCCCTCTCTCATCTGTTTCACTTCTTGAAGTGCCATGCCGATACGCTCTTCAAGGCTTTTTGTGAAAGTTATATCTTCATCTTCAACGGGAACGAGGGTGTAAGCCTGTTTCTTACTTCTGCGAATAACTATCTTTTCGCCCTGGTCTGCCAAGTCAAACACGTGAGCCTGCTGGCTCCGAAATTCTCTTGATGTAAAATTCAATACTGCCATAATCTTTGTTTTTCGGCAAAGATAAGAGTTTTATTTCAATTTTCCAAAAAAATGTACCAAAATTGGTACACGCCATAAAAACTTGCTTTTTTCACGCTTACGCTGCACCCCCTCCACCCCCTCAAAGGGGGAGTGTTTTTGTCTTTTCCCCTTTTGTTTCCTTTCCGCTTCCCGGGAAAACCAACCCGATAAAAGCCTTATTTCTGTTATAGACAACGACTGTTATGTCTATCCTCGCGCGCGCGCATTATGCGAGAAAAAGGGGCTCTAACTATTACAAATTTAATGCTAACTATCACAAATTTAATGTTAAAACGGCCTTCAACTATTACAAATTTAATGCTTTCTATAACAAACTATTGATTTTGTTATAAAAAAAACATTACCTTTGCCACATAATTTAAAATCAATGCTTTATGAATAAGACTTTATCGGAGTTACAACGGGTTTCGGATAATATCGAGCAGACAGGAAAAGACTTGCGTGAAATGGAAAAAGTGTGGACTGAAGAACTAAAAGACAGACTTGCAAAGGGTATCACTGGGGATGCTGCTGTACAGCATTACAATGAATGGATGATAAAAGCAGGTATGGAACATCTAATCACAAAAGACAATGGCACGGACTATTAAGGGAAACAAAAATGTAGTACAGTCGTACACCCTGACGACTTCTCGATATAAATTCACAGCTTACGAAAAGCGTATTTTATACCGCATAGTGGAGTTTGCACAAGACGAAATTAAAGGCATTATGATTAGGGATAACCTCCATAAAATAGACCATTCCTTGTTTGGTAGAGAACTAACTATGCCTGTTACAGATATTCTTAAGAATGAAAGGGATGAGAACTACACCAAGGCAAAAGCAGCATTCTCTTCGCTACAAAAAAAAACAGTCGTCTATGAGGATGAAAAGGTTTGGGAAAGCACACAAATAATATTGGGTGTAAAACTTGAAAAGAACAATGGGATGGTAAAGTTCGAGGTTCACAATAAAATTTGGAATGCCATGCTGGACTTCACAAAAGGTTATCGAAAGTACGAACTTATTACAGCTATGCAGTTTGATTCAGTCTATACCATGCGTATGTACGAACTATTGAGCGGACAAAAAAGACCTTTGGAATTTACTTTCGAGCAATTAAGAGAAATGTTCTGTGTAACCGACAAATATAAACTACCTGCCAATTTTAAGGCTCGAGTTTTAGACGTTGCCAAAAAAGAGCTTGATGAGAGTAGTCCCTACTCGTTCAACTACATCGACGTAAAAGAGGGTCGTAAGGTTGTCGGATTTAAATTCTTCCCTACATTCAACCCCGATAACAAAGACGCTAATCTGTACGAAGCAGAATTACACTCAAAGGTTTCTATAAGCGCACAAATAAGCCGTGAAGCCTACGACTACTTTCGTTATTCTTTTGAGTTCAAGGCAGACGAAATTAGTAAGAATAAGAAGACTATCATCGAGGGAGAGAAAAATATACTCGACTTTATTGGGTTTCTTTCTTCCCTTGTTGGTCCTTCGAGGACTGCTAAGAACCGCATCGGCTACGTAATCAATGCAATCAAGAAGAAAACAGCAGAAAGTAAATAATATATAGCTTTTTAATATCAAAAGTAAACAAACTATAAAAAAAATTTTTTTTTGATTGTTTTTTTTTTAGATTTTATATAAATTTGCAAAATCATTACTTATGTTTAATTCTAAAAATAGAAACCTTATGAAAAAGTTTTACTTAATCTCTATTGTTTTATTAAGTTTAGCATCTTGTCAACAAGAAGATATTGCTACCAATGGTATGTACAGTGATGATTTTATGGCTAATTTAAAGTTTAACACCGTAAATTTAGTAGAAACAAGAGCTAGCTTAGAAAATGAACCAGAACAAACATCTAAAAATACAGAAAATGACAAAGAAATACAAAGCAATAGCAGTGGCTTTAGTATTGGAATTTTCTCTGTAAGAATAGCACGCCCTTCTACTGGATGTAGGAGAGGTTTTGGTTTTTGTGATTTTGTCTGGTTTCCGAAGCTACATAACAAGGATGTAGATATTCTACTTGAAAAACATTCAGAATACAGTTCTTTCAATATAAAAAGTGATTCAGAAGGAAATAAATTTGTTGATTTAGAATTAGCAGAAAAACCCACAGGCATAAATCTAAATAAACTTCAACCACTCGTTATAGAAGAACAACTAGAAGGATTTAATTCCATTAATAATAAAGAAAAGGAATTAATCGTTTCACAAGGTTCGTATTCATTTGATCGTTCTGTAGGTAAATTTGGAGGTTATAGAATTCCATTAAAATGAGTTTTCTATGAAACGCTCTATCATTATTTTTTTACTTGTTCCTTTTTTTCTGGTATCTTGTCAGATAGCAGGACTGACATCAGGTTATTCCCACTTGTCAAAAAAGGAACAAGCAAAAATAATTAACTACAAAGGAAAAATAGACGAAATCCACGACTACTCAAAAATATACACTGTCACTGTAGAACAAGTAAAAGAATACCTTTCAAATCATAACAACGTTATAATATACGATTATACACCATTCTGTAAATCTTCTTTTTGTTTTCCTCCAAACATATTAGAAGATATATGTAAGAAAAACAATACAGATTTACTTGTTATTTCAAATATTTATGATGACATTTTTTTAGGTATCACAAATAATTTTCCTATTTTAATGATAAAAACAAGTGTATATAATACTAAATCAAGGGCAAAATATATCGATAAATTTTATCATTCTTTAATCGGTTTAAATCTAAAAGAAATTGATTATGCAAGCTACCATTATTTCTCAAATGGTAATTACATAAAAAGCTTTAAGAATCCTAAAGATATAAGTTTATAACAAAAACCTTATAGACTCCATAACACATAACCATTTGTACCTGATGCAAGATCATGTCCACCACATGCAAAATTTGTAGCTGGTGGAATTTGGCTTTTATGGTATCGTTTCCGTTTCACTTCAACTCGTGCGCTCGGTCAATCGTCGTTTCTCCTCTTTCCCTTTTCGTTCCGTTCGTTCCTCTCTCCACTCATCATGTAATCAACGCTATCAAAAAGAAGAGTACAGAAAGTTAAAGTCAGGAGGAAGTTGTAACTGGGTGGCTATAAAATAAACTCATTGATATTGAGATATAATGAAAGTTGGAATTTAGTATATCTTTCGCCTAACATACTCTAAGAAACGAAAGAAGTAATAAAATTTGGGCAAGAAGTAATGTATTACTTCTTGCCCAATCATTGGATTTTCTATTTTATTATTTAATGAAGTCTTTCAACCTTACCTCCATCCAAGTAACCACGGCTACTTTTAGTAACATAACCTGCCATAATTTGCTTTCCAGAATAAAAGGGCTTATACCTTATAGTTCCTTTCAAAGATATATCACATCTTCTGCCAGAAAAAGAAAATTCTTTAGGATTATCATCATCAGGTGTCCATGTCATACCACTATAATTTGACGATATAGAACTGCCTGTGATTGTAACACTTGGAGTGCGAGGGGGAGTATATGTCATATCAATTCTTGAAATAGTATTACTTTGGGTCAAAGCATTGCTATGGATTCCTGTAATCCAATAGTACTGTACTATGTCTCCTCTTGTTTTGAGAGCCTTTGTTTTTACATCACTCACAATAGCATCCTTCTTTTCAAACTTGATACCTTTATCCAAATCTTCAAGAAATTTTTTAACCTTTTCATAATCCATTTGGAGAATAAGTTTATTCCTTTCTTTTTCAGGAATAGTGGTATCAATATTCCAATTGTAAGTTTTGAACAGATTTGTCATTTTCTCAACTTTAAGACTTTCTGGCGAAGAAGTCCTAGTGTCATTTACTGTATCCTCCTGAGAACAAGAAGAAATGAAAATGGAAACAAAAGCCAATAGTCCCAATAATAAAAAATTTTTCTTCATATGCATAGCTTTTTAAATTTAAGTTATAGCATTTGCAAAAATAATGCATATACTCACAAAAAGCAAATAATAAAAGATATTTTTTTGATTTTCTAACTCTGTTATCGAACACAACTGACATATAGGTATATACATAACCCGTTTCGTTTCTCTTCACTCGTGCGCATGGTGTTCCGTTCCTCCACACCTCGGGCGCACATCCAACCACTCCGTTTCATGGTGCTATCGCTGTGGGGGCTATGCTGCCCCCTACACCCCCTTCTGACATTTTCCACTGCCGGATTGCTTGAATATTGAGAATGTTTTTGTACCTTTGCCGACAGGTAAACGCTGTGTGCAGGTTATAGCCCACTATAACCCTTGCAGGGTTGTGGGCTCTCCGAGGTCAAGGGGGCGTCCCCCTTGACCCCCTCAGGACACACCCCCTAAAAAACAAACTTATGGCACAACAAACATCTATCCACGTGCAGCCCGTCAAGGGTGGCAGCGAACAACACAACAAAAGGGAAAAGAAACTCGACTATGTTCGAAAAGACCTCTCCAACCTCAACGAGTATTGGGAGAAAGATACGCAGACGGATCGACTTGAAAAAATCAAGTCAAGATACCTCCAATCGACAGGGCAGCGTATGCAATCCAAAGCCACCCCGATACGAGAGGCGGTCGTGGTCATCAAGTCCGAAACTACAATGGAAGATTTGAAAAGGCTGTCCGATGCGTATCGACAGCGGTTCGGGATAGACACTT
>NZ_QFFX01000099.1:0-6116 GCF_023522295.1 Prevotella sp. TCVGH
TACTACAATGCAATGTGGGAGAGTAGGTAGCTGCCTTTTTTACTTCACGCCTCCAGTGTCTCAACCGATGCTGGAGGCTTTTTTGTGTTTATAGGCTACAGAGTATAGGTGTCACGGTGTGGAAGATTACAAACAAACCAGAAAAATGTTTCGTTGATTACAAGTATTAGTAAGGAAATTCTCAAATATAGAAGTATGCAATAAGTTGAGATTAGAACATATAAATTTTACTTTAACTTGCGTATAATCAATGTATTACAATTCTTCAATAAGCATTAAAAAGGCTAAATTATTTGTGTCTTTTATATTTTTTGCGTACCTTTGCAAGCGATAAAAATAGAGATAGTTTTTATTGTTTATTTTGAACTATCTACTAAGTATCTAACGGAGCTGAGATGTATAGAAAACTCATTCTCATTATTCTATCATCGCGGGCATTGTTGACAAATTAGTTAGCATTTCATTGTCCAGGTTCCATAAATTAACAATGATGGAGAGAATAAGAAAGATTGCTCTTGTTGCTTTGACTATTTTATTGTTTTTTCCAGTTTTTGCATTTGCAGGACAGAAGGGGAATATAAGGACAAGTAGCAGTTTTAATTGGGGTCCAGTGATGGACGCGATTATTCATGTAGAGAGTAGAGGAAAAGCAAATGCTAAAAGTGGTAATTCTGTTGGTGTATTACAGATTACCCCAATCCTCGTTAAAGAGTGTAACAACATTCTGAAACAACGTAGAAGTAAGAAGCGTTATAAGCTTTCAGACCGTTGGAGTATTTCGAAATCTAAGGAAATGTTTCTTTTGATACAGTCTGCTCACAATCCTTCGAATAACATTGAGCAAGCAATACGTTCATGGAATGGAGGTCCAAATTACAGCATTCGTGCAACGCACCAGTACTTCCGAAAAGTAATGAGGATATTAAGCGATTAAAACGGTACAAGTCCGATTGTCCTATCTGATTCGATAATGACAATCGGATTTTTTTATCCTAATATTTCTTAATATTCTTATTTTATCGCTTCTTTTAGTTATATTTGTAGACATATATAAATCATTAAATATAATCGAATTATGGTTGTTGGAATTATCATTGCAGTATTGATTCTGCTTGTTTTATTCTGTGTGGGAATTTATAATAATCTTGTGCGTCTTCGTAATAATCGTGAAAATGCGTTTGCTAATATTGACGTGCAGCTCAAGCAACGTGCAGATCTTATACCACAGCTTGTATCTACAGTGAAAGGTTATGCTGCTCATGAAAAAGAAGTACTGCAAAGAGTGACAGAAGCACGTACGATGGGTGTCAATGCAACAACGATCAATGAGAAGATGCAAGCAGATAACATGCTCACGCAAGCTTTGTCAGGTCTTCGTATCTCTTTAGAGGCGTATCCTGAATTGAAAGCTAATCAAAACTTTTTGCAACTGCAAAATGAGATTTCCGATATTGAGAATAAATTGTCGGCAGTACGTCGTTATTTTAATACCGCAACGCGAGAGTTGAATAATGCGGTGCAAACATTCCCCTCGAATATCTTTGCCAATATGTTTGGTTTCAAAAAAGAACCCATGTATGATATAGCTCCAACTCAACGTACAGAGATGGAACAGGCACCACAGATTAATTTCTAAGAGTGAAGTACGTAGGTCTTCAAACCCAAATTCAGCGTAATAATGCAATGAGTGTATTATTATTGCTCATGTTTCCTGTAATCATTTTGGGCATGATATGGGTATTTTTGGCATTGCTTAACTACTTTGGAAACGGTTATTATAATGAGTATGGCGAGATGGTTTATGCGCTTGACGTTGCATCCGTAAATTATTATTTTATTACAACGATACCATGGGTAGTTTTGGGAGTAGGTATATGGTTTGCCATTGCCTACTTTACAAATGTTGCCATGATTCAGCGTGCCACTGGAGCTCGCCCTTTAGAGCGAAGAGAGAACCCACGTGTCTATAATATTGTGGAGAATCTTTGTATGACTTGTGGCATGTCAATGCCGCAGATACATGTTGTTGACGACCCGCAACTGAATGCTTTTGCAAGCGGAATAAACGATAAAAGTTATACAGTGACGTTGACAACTGGAATTATCAATCGACTTAACGATGAAGAGTTGAAAGGAGTGGTTGCTCACGAGCTTACACACATCCGCAACAAAGATACTCGTCTTCTGGTAGTTAGTATTATCTTTGTGGGCATCATATCTACAGTCATGTCCTTGGTGGTGCGTATGATGTATCAAACCATGTGGTTTGGTGGTTCTGTAAGGCGTAGCAAAGATGAACGGGGGACAGGATTATCTATCTTGGTCATCTTATTTGTTGGTGTGATCTGTTGCGCCATTGCTTATTTTTTTACTTTGATTACTCGTTTTGCCATCTCTCGAAAGCGTGAATACATGGCTGATGCAGGGGGCGCTGAGCTATGTGGCAATCCTTTAGCTTTAGCAGATGCCTTGAGGAAAATATCTTCTGATCCCGGGCTGGATCAAGTTAAACAAGAAGATGTGGCTCAGTTGTTTATCGTCCACCCAGACCAGATGGTTAGTGGAATTATGGGATTTATGAATTCTCTTTTTGCGACTCATCCAGACACCAAAAAACGCATTGCTATCTTGGAGCAATTTTAACACTTCTGCCAGTTTTAGAGAGTGTAACACTAAAAAAATAAAAAGTGGGAGCTACCAATCGGCAACTCTCCACCAACACAAAAACTAAATTAGACTTAACTCAACTAAATTGAGATTTTTACAAATCTTCATTTAGTGGCTGCAAATCTACAAAAGTTTCTAAAATTCTTATCAAAAAAAGATGTGAATTATTATATTACGTGCATATTTATTTTCTATTTTACCTCAATACAGCCTGATGTAGCATCCACGAGTCCAACAAGACCATTGCAGCCATCGCTTCAACAATGGGTACAGCACGAGGAACGACACACGAATCATGACGCCCCTGCGCCTTGTAAGTAACCTCACTGCCCGCAACGTCTACTGTTTGTTGCGACTGCAATAGGGTAGCAACGGGCTTGAAAGCTATGCGAAAATAGATATCCTCTCCATTACTTATTCCTCCAAGGATTCCTCCACTATGATTGGTTTTTGTGTGTATGTTACCCTCCTTCACAGAAAAAGAATCATTCATCTCGCTCCCTCGTTGCGTAGCACACGCAAAGCCCTCACCGTATTCAAAACCTTTCGCAGCATTGATAGAGAGCATTGCGGCACCGAGTTGTGCATGGAGCTTGCCAAATTCAGGCTCTCCCAACCCTACAGGACATCCTTTGATGACACACGTCACTACGCCACCGATGGTATCGCCATCCAACTTCGTCTGTCTAATCAGTGCTTCCATCTCCTTTGCTTTCTCATCATCGGGGCATCGGACGGCATTCTCTTCGGTTTTGTCAAGATTGTATAACCGATAATCTTGCTGTAAAGCAATTTGTCCAACCTGTGAAACGTAGGCTCGAATCTGAATCCCATGTTTTTGCAACACTAATTTGGCTAAGGCACCTGCTACACATCTGCTAAGCGTAATACGAGCCGAAGTGCGTCCACCGCCACGATAATCACGACAACCATACTTTTGTTGGTAAGTGTAATCGGCATGTGAAGGGCGATAAAGATTTTTCAGCGATTCGTAATCCTTCGTGTGTTGATTGGTGTTTTCTACCATAAAAGCGATAGGAGCACCTGTAGACTTTCCTTCAAAAATGCCACTGAGAAAACTAACCACATCGTGTTCTTGCCGGTTGGTGGTGATAGAGCTTTGCCCCGGACGCCGTCTATTCAATTCGTGTTGCACAAACTCCTTGTCAATAACAATGCCTGGCGGCATGCCATCGATAACGCCCCCAACTGCCTCTCCATGACTTTCTCCGAAAGTTGTGAGGGTATAAAGATGTCCAAAGGTATTACGCATAGGCTTCAGATACTTGACAATTGATAGCTATTAGTTGGATGTTTATTAGCAGTGACCGCCACAACCGTTGCTATCATGGCAGCAACCACCACTACAGCCACCTCCGCATTGGCATCCTCCGCCACTCATTTGACTTACCATTGCAGCAATTTCTTCATTGGTAGCCTCACGATTTTCGATAACTTTGCCATTAAATTCAAGTTCTTTTCCTGCCAATGGATGATTCAAATCTACCTTTACACTTGCGTCTGAAATGTCCATCACCCTTGCCATAAATCGAGTTCCTTCCTCGTTCTGAAGTGGGACAACGGCACCTTCGTAGATGTTTTCCTCGTCAAACTTTCCGTTGACAGTGAAAATCTCTTTCTCTAAATCAAAGATATTCTCTTCCTTAAAACTTCCGTAGGCTTGTTCGGGCGTAAGTTTGATATTAAATTCATCACCTTGTTGAAGTTCGATAAGCTGATTTTCAAAATGATCCAAGGTAATGCCGAAGCCGCTGATGAACTGAAAGGGGACTTCCGCAGTGGCTTCTTCTACGAGTTCTTTCTTGTTGTTATTGAGGGTATAGAGTTGGTAAGTCACCGCTATAAATTGATTCTTTTTCTTTTCCATTGGTTTTGTTGTGAGATTAGAAATGTTTGTTATTCATTATATAAAAGATATATTACTGCAAATTTACATAAAAATTGCGATATACAAGCTCGTGGGAATAAAGAAAAGTGCATTTTCTTTAGAGCTTTCTCTGTTTCATTGGTTGTTACAACAATGTCCCTTCAATAAATGAGTCGCATCTTTTAATACTTCTCCTCCTTGGTAAAGCCATTTGTTGTTTTTGTCCTATTATTTTTCTGTGTTTTGATAAAAGGACTAACAAATCTTAAATTCTTTCAAAATATGCCTCATAGTCGCGCCACTTTATACTTGATTTATATTGGACAGCCGTCTTCATCAGATGTCTGAACAAGTCATATTCTGGTTTCTTGCTATCCCTAAACCAACGACGGTTAAATTTCCAACAATACTCGTTCAAGTATAATTGGAGAAACCGGTCGTCAATTTCTTTGTGAATGGCATTAATACCACTGCGGCATTCTCCTGTAACGATGTGGACCCATGGCAGAACCTTAGTCACGACTTCGTGTGGGCTACTTTCTGTCTGAACATGTTGAACAAGACCTGTCAGAGTTTTCTTCAGGCTTATGAGATTATGTCCTCCGTCTGAATCTATCTTTGAGTCATGAACTACCGACTTCTCAACATAAGGTGCTAATGTCTTGTATTGACTATTAGGTAATGCATACATTTTGATATAACGAACAGCTTTCTTCACCTTGCTTCTATTAGCTTGCTTTATAAGTTTAGATGCTTTGTTAAAACGCTCTGTATCAGTGTTGTCTGATAGATAATTGCTTAGAATAGAATCCGCATCTTTGCTCTGCGCAATTACCAGCACAGGAGTTTGTTTACTCTTTAAGATTTTCTCTCCGCCCTCCTCTGAAATAAAAGAAGTTGGAAAATACGACAAATCGAGTTCTATCTGCTCAGAGAGTTTATAGATACTATCTCTCTGTCCTATAATATCTCTCAGTTTCATCATCATCAACCATGCAGGAGGATAATATTCAAGTTCAAGTTGATGCTGAATCTCTTTAGCCGATAGGACTTGTTTTATGGATGTCATCATGTGCGCAGTGAAAAACCAATCATATAGCGATAATTTGCTATGTTCCATAACAGTGCCCTTTGTCAAAGGAATTCTATTACCACAGGTCTCGCACTGAAAAGATCTCCTTCCATATAGCCATTTGTACTTGGTTGCTCCACACTTAGGACATACAACACCTACCTCTTCTCGGATACCCTTAAGGTAATTTTCACAGCTATTCTCATCGGGGAATATTTGGAAGAAATCTTTCAATAGCATCAGGCTCATATTTTTAGCAAATATAATTGATTTATAGAATGTTGCAAAAGCACTATATTTTAATTAACATATATTAGTCCTTTTATCAAAACACAGAATATTATTTTAACAAAAAACGACCAATCAAAATCTTCAAAATAGAAAAAATCAATAGGCAAGCCATATACAAAAATGGGGTCAGTCGTAAAACCCAGTTGCACCCCTCCTCTCATGCACATAATTTCATAAGCCTGTAAAGGAAGAAAGGAA
>NZ_QFFX01000009.1:0-65343 GCF_023522295.1 Prevotella sp. TCVGH
ATATACAATCCAATTATTATCGTACCAACTTTTTCCTTGCAGACTATGAAAAACACCGCGGTGGTTTGCCATGCGGCCGGAGGCGCGAAGCCTCCGAAGAGCGGCATCCGACTTGTCTCCGTGTGTTAGCCTTTGCAAACATAGTAACTTATTTCATCATTCATATTTATAACTGCTACAACATATTTTTTCTATTTTTTTAATGTTCAGAAAGTGCCATACAAGAATTGCATGAGGACACGGTTCTTACAATTAAGAAAGGTGATTAGAGATGAAAAGAACCTTGGCTCTTTTGTTTCAACAAAAAAATGTAAAGCTGAAATCGATTCACATGGCTTGCGTCCATTGCTTACCTCATTTGCTTTGTTTGTGGTAACAACAATGACCTTTCAAAGAAAGAGCTACGTCGCTTCTCACATGACCATCATCGGCAAAGACATCTGTTGCTTTTGTCCTATTATTTTACCAAAAAACGACCATCTAAAATCTTCAAAATAGAAAAATTTAATAGGCAAACGCTCTACAAAAATGGGCTGATTTTACCAAAAAAGATGTCTTTTCAAGTTAGAACATTGATTTAACGGTCTTGGAAACATACAATAGAGGTGTTATTCACATGCTTCAGCAGCATTAAAGCATGCAAATTGTTAGCTTAACTCAATGGGTTAGCAGCCAAGAAAGGGTAAAAAAGGGAATGAAAAGATGCACAATAAGCGCAACACATTAAATAACAACAAATTACAAACCTCGCTCATTTTTAGCGTATTTGCGACCAACTTTGCTGTTGGTGATTTATACGCGAGTTTTGAGAGGCGCTTTGTAAATAAAATTCAGCATTAATTATTAGTCCGTGTAGCGTGCCAGCAAGTTTACAGCTGCTGTATTGTTGTTGCTTTTAGTCGTAAAATATCATTCCATGAAAGAGGCGCAGAATAAGAGTAATTAAATGTTAAAAAGCGACTGCTTTCGGAGAAATTATGAATGACAAAAGTTGGAGTATGAATAAAAAGTATTACCTTTGCACCGCATTATTGCATTATCATTAATTTTTAACAACAAGTTCTATGTATTTAGACAAAGCAAAAAAAGAAGAGATCTTTGGCAAATACGGAAAGTCTAACTCTGATACTGGTTCACCAGAGAGCCAGATAGCATTGTTCTCATACCGTATTTCCCACTTGACGGAACACCTTAAGAAGAACCGTAAAGATCATAACACTGCACGTTCATTGACGATGTTGGTAGGTAAGCGTCGCGCTTTGCTCGATTATCTCTATGATAATGACATTGAGCGTTACCGTTCTATCATCAAAGCTCTTGGCTTACGTCGATAATTACCAAGTGCATTTAAGCTTAAGGAAAATTAAAAACTCCTCTGTAACAATGGATTACAGAGGAGTTTTTTTATGTGTCAAACATTCAAGTTATATCACTTTCGTCTAAAATTTCCAATAGAGGCTTCATCACAAAGTCTCGTTCATGCATGAAAGGGTGTGGAATTGTTAGCGCTGGCGTGTGGATATGTAGGTTGTCATACAACAAGATATCAATATCAATAACACGATCTTCGTAGACTCCATTGTGCGATTTTTCGGTTCGCCCCATAGCCGTCTCTATCTTCTGGGTTGCTTCTAACACCTCTTCAGGACTCAAGAAGGTACGACAACGAATGCAAGCATTCATAAATAGATGGTCGGACGAAAAGCCCCAAGGCTTTGTTTCGTACAATGAAGAGCAACGGTCGACAGTGCCTATCGATAGTTTTATCTGCTCTATCGCTTGTTGGATAGCTTCTTCTCGGCGCCCCAAATTAGACCCAAGCCCTAAATATACAATGTGTTCTGTGGACATAGAGCGCAGATTATTGATGACTAATCGTTCAGTATCAGCATCGAATCGCCATAACAACCGAACTTATAACCGTTCTTAACTGCCAGGTCATAAGCCTCCATCACTAATTCGTATCCACCGAAAGCTGCCGTTTCCATGAGCAAAGGTGACATACTGTGATAGAAATTGGCTATCATCGTGTCTGCCAAACCAAAATCATAAGGCGGGAAAATAAATTTACTGGTCCAGCCGTCATATTCTTTCAGCAGTCCATCGGTGCCAACTGCAGTCTCTGTTGCCTTGACAACACTTGTCCCAACGGCACACACATGATGCCCTTCCTGTTTGGTTCGGTTGACGATTTCACAGGCTTTGGCATCAATCTTCATTTGTTCCGAATCCATTTTATGTTTGGTCAAGTCTTCCACCTCAATGCTATTAAACGCACTCAAGCTGCAGTGAAGCGTGATATAAGTGTCATGAATCCCTTTAATCTCCATACGCTTGAGCATTTCTCTACTGAAATGAAGCCCTGTAGAAGGTGCTCTGACAGCTCCTTCATGCTTTGCAAAAATGGTTTGAAAGTCTTCCTGATCATGCGCATCTGCATGAGGTACTTCACGTCGATTGATGATGTAACGAGGTAAAGGCGTTTCACCCAGCGCAAAAAGTTCACGCTTGAACTCCTCATGCGGGCAATCGTAAAGAAATCGGAGTGTACGACCACGACTCGTTGTGTTATCGATTACCTCCGCCACCATCGTGCCGCTTTCATCAAAGAAGAGCTTATTCCCAATACGAATCTTACGGGCAGGCTCTACTAACACGTCCCAAAGGCGCATTTCCTGATTGAGTTCACGAAGCAAGAAGACTTCAATCTTGGCATCTGTCTTTTCCTTTGTACCATATAACCGAGCAGGAAATACTTTTGTGTCATTAAAGATAAAAGTATCACCTTCATCAAAATAATCAAGTACATGTCTAAACTCAAGATATTGCCCCTTGACATCTTTCCCTTTTTTGTCCTTTTGAAACATATCAATGGTCTGTGATTTTCGGTGTAACACCATCAATCGAGATTCGTCACGACGTGTCATTCGCGAGATTTCTTTCTTGCCGTGAGCATTCTTTATCTCATGATAAACACTATGAGGGTAAAGAGCAATGAGCTCTTCTGGCAAATTAAATTTGAATTGTGATAGCTTCATTGATTAATGTCCTTCATCTATTTCTTGTTCATTCAGCCACTCTTTGAAGTGGTCGAAATTAATACTATTCTCTATTGTCAATGCACCAACACGGGTTCTTCGTAGTTGTGTCAGATATGCACCACTGTCTAAAGCACGTCCAAGATCACGCGCAAGTGCTCTAATATATGTTCCTTTTCCGCAAACGATGCGCAGTTGTAGTTGCATGGTATTGGAGTCGAAATGAATAAGCTCTATTTCATCAATACGCACCGTTTTCGCTTGCAGTGCTACCTCTTCGCCTGCTCGCCTTAAATTGTATGCTCTTTCACCAGCAACCTTGCATGCGCTATAGGTTGGAGGTGTTTGCTGAATCTCTCCAACAAAGAGTTTTAATACCTGCTCTATGCGCTCAAGTGTGATATGCTCCGTAGGATAGGTAGCATTTACAGGATGTTCGCAATCGTAACTGGCGGTAGTAGCCCCCAATTGTATCGTACATACGTACTCTTTCGTATGCGCTTGTAACTGCTCTATTTGTTTGGTAGCCTTCCCCGTACACAGCACTAAAACGCCTGTTGCTAATGGATCGAGTGTTCCAGCATGTCCTATCTTAATGCGCTTGATGCCCAACTTTCGAGATATGACATAGCGAACGTGTGCCAATGCCCCAAAGCTTGTCATACCGTACGGCTTATCTATAGCAAATATCTCTCCTTTATAAAAGTTCATGTTGTGCGTTTTTGAGTTGACAAGTGGGTGAGTTTTTCGACTCATCGGCATGTAAGCATTCTCCAAAGTAAGCAACTCCATTTATTCATGTGTACAAAACAATATTACTAAAAAGCCTCTCAACTTAAGGACTTAATCGACCATTGCCAAACTATGTCCCATCATGAGCCAAATCAAGATGAAACCTCCGACGATGATTCGATAAACTCCAAAAACCTTAAAGCCATATTTCGTCAAGAAATTAACAAACCACTTCATTGCCAATAGCGCAACCACAAAGGCAACAGCACTACCCAACAGCAAGGTGGGGACATGAGATGACAAGGCATCTACGCCTCCGTTTTTGATGAGTTTGAATACATCAAGACAAGTAGCTGCAAACATGGTGGGCACAGCTAAGAAGAATGAGAACTCCGCTGCACGCTTTCTGGTTAGTCCTTGCGCCATACCTCCTACGATAGTTGCCATTGACCGCGACACTCCCGGTATCATGGCAATACATTGAAACACACCTATCATAAAGGCTTTCTTATCTGTCAACGAGGTTGACTCTTGACCATGATTAAAGATTCTATCGCAAAAAAGCATAAAGATGCCACCAACTACCAACATCACAGCCACGACAATGACACTCCCCAGCATTTTTTCAATCAAATGATTGGCTAACAATCCGATAACAGCAGCAGGAATAAAAGCCACCAATAGCTTCCAATAGAAATTCCAACGATGAATAAATGCTTTCACAGCTGGCGTTCCTTCAGGCACAGGGGTGTTATCTAAGCGAAAAAAACGCTTCCAATAAAGTGTCACCACCGAAAGGATAGCACCAAACTGGATAATGACAATAAAGGCATTGATAAACGGATCGTCTGCCTGCATGCCTAACAAGTCGCGGGTAATAATCATGTGTCCTGTCGAAGAAACAGGTAGAAACTCGGTCAAACCCTCAACGATTGCCAGAATAATGGTCTCAAGTAAGCTCATAAATCAAACAACGTATTAGTCTTTTGGCTTTCTGATAATTGCAAAAATAATAGATACAAAGCCCAAGAAACATACTACTGGAGCTACTTTGATACGTCGCACACTAAAGATGTCAGGATTGTATGCTGTCTCCGTAGAGCCACTTCCACTCATCAACAAAAATCCGATAATCACGACAACGACGCCAATCGCCAATAACATAAAGTTGACTTTATCGAACGCAAAATTTCTTTTATCCATCTGATAGATTTGTTTATTCGAACTTACCTATATATAATAAGGTGGAGTTCTGAATTGATTTTCAACGTTATTTTCTTAAATCTTATATAAATCTCCTGCTTTCATTCGCAAGAATTTGTTTACTGAAATGTGGGCGCAAATAGCCGTTATCACGAGTCCGAACAAGAATACGGCTGCACCAGTAATTACCATGTCGCGCCAAGTCACAACGGTCAAGATACCAGGCTCGGATAGATACAACGCATAAATACAGCCCGCCAACACTGCATTGGCTATCAAACCAGCTATCAAACCAGTCCAAACGGCTCTACTTACAAAGGGTCTGCGGATAAATCCCCATGAAGCACCAACCAACTTCATCGTGTGTATGGAGAATCTTCGGGCATAAATATCCAGTCGTACGGTGTTGTTGATGAGGGAGAAAGATACAAAGGTAAGCAACAATGCCAACACTAACATTACCAAACCTATTTTGGCAAGGTTGCGGTTCACGCTGTCTACTAATTCTTTCTGGTAATTAATTTGGTTGATTTGTGGATATTTTTCAAACTCACTCACTATCCATTTCAGAGAATCGTTGTTCGCATAAACCGATTTTAAGGTTACTTCGATAGATGCAGGGCAAGGATTTTCACCATCTGTAAACTCCGATGGGTCGCTCCCCATAGTGGATGTAATCTCCTTCAGAGCTTGTTCCTTACTAATATATTCGAGCTGTTTGATATATGGACGCTTCTGAATCACCGCACACATTCGCTGTGCTTCAGAATTTGTCATCTCATTTTCTAATATCAACTGCACAACTAAATTCTCTTTTACATAAGAGGAAAGGTTTCTTCCTGTTAAGGTTGAAAATACAACTAACCCCAACAAGATGAGTACCAAAGCTGTGCTTATACAAAGAGTAATAGCCTGTAATCCATGATGATTACTGGTCTTATTTTGTTTCTTTCCCATTCTTTTATGGATATAATGCACCAAATTTCTCGCAAAGTAACAAAAAAATTAGGGATAAAACGATGCTTTAACTACTATTAACGTGATTGCTCAATAAAAATAACGCTTACATTTCGGATTGATTTTATCCATATAAGAGTGAAGGTTGTAACACCCTATCTTAGCGATGACCAACACATAGGTTCTTTTATACCAACCATTTGAAACAAGTTCGTCGTTAGGTTCAATAAGAAGTCCTTACTTCAACCGCATTACCCATAGAGATTAAGAAGACTAAAGCAATACTCCAATTTCTGTAGGTTATCGCCCTATTAGACCTTTTCCTTTTCATCAACCTTTTTTCATGAGTTAGAGAGACTAACAAACATCCTGCTTTCAAGCCTCGTGTTTCATGTCACAGCTTATATAAAAGTACCTATTCATTGTAAATTTGCGAACTATATTTGTGGCATTCATATTTTTTCATTTCCTTTGTACGAGCAGAAAATGACAGCTTATCAAACTGTCAAATCTGCTCGTTGAGAATAATTAGCAATGAAAAATCGACATACCATACTAACGATTACAGGTTCGGACGGAACTGGAGGTGCAGGAGTACAAGCCGATATCAAAACTATTACGGCTTTGGGAGGTTATGCTGTGTCGGTAATTACTTCTATTACGATTCAAAACACCTTGGGCATTCAGAGCTTTTACGATATTCCTGCTGACATTGTAGCAGGACAGTTAACAGCATTGATTGACGACCTTGAACCCGCAGTTATCAAGATTGGAATGGTTCGCAATAGCAAAACGCTGGATGCTATCATTGAGATGTTACATCAGCATCACGCTTCCACCATTATTTACGACCCCATTGTAACCTCCAGCCAGGGTGAGCCATTGATGACACCCGACATGATTCATGCCGTGAAAGATCGTCTCTTCCCACTCTGTTCATTGGTAATTATGAAACAAGAGGATGCTGCTGTGTTCATCAACAGTGCCGAAGTAACAAAAGAAACCATGAAAGCAGGAATGACACAATTTCTGAGTTTAGGTTGCAAAGGGGTTATGTTACATAGTGGAAACATGAACGACACGCTGATATGGCGTTCAGGTGAGCAAATTAATCAACATGAATTCCCAACATTAAATCTCACAAATTCACACGGATTGGGTAGCAGCCTATCTTCCGCAATAGCCTATTACCTATCCGTATCAACAGATATTCATGAAGCAGTATGCGAGGGAAAAAGTTATATCCAACAACAGTTGAGTCACTTTGGAGCCTTAAAAGGTCGAAGTAGCGAGCTATACAACGAATTTATACAAGCCATAGAACTTCATTGTACAACCAATAATGATGTACAATTTTATGCCCATCGCTTGGGCGTAAGCAGCCGATATTTGGCACAGGTCACCAAACGAATTGGACAGAAGACACCCAAAAGTCTTATTGATGAGCATCTATTGACCAAGAGTAAATTGCTCTTAGACACCACAAGTAAGACCGTTCAAGAAGTTGCATACGCATTAGGATTTCATTCGCAATCACACTTTAGCAAATTCTTTAAGAAGGCTGAAGGAATAACACCGAGTATATATCGAATCAATAAATAATAAACAAAATGACAGAAAGACAAATTTTAAATCGAAACTTAGCCCAGATGCTCAAAGGAGGAGTTATCATGGACGTTACAACACCCGAACAAGCTCACATTGCAGAAGATGCAGGAGCCTGTGCAGTAATGGCACTTGAGCGTATTCCCGCTGATATTCGTGCTGCAGGAGGCGTGTCGCGCATGAGCGATCCACACATGATTAAGAGCATACAAGAGGCGGTTAGTATTCCTGTAATGGCAAAATGCCGTATCGGACACTTTGCTGAGGCACAAATTTTACAAGCAATTGAGATTGATTATATTGATGAGAGCGAAGTTTTGTCACCCGCTGACAATGTTTACCACATTGATAAAACCCAATTCGAAGTACCTTTTGTTTGCGGTGCCAAGAACTTAGGAGAAGCTTTGCGACGCATTGCAGAAGGCGCAACCATGATTAGAACCAAGGGCGAACCTGGCACTGGAGACGTTGTACAGGCAGTAACGCACATGCGCATGATGCAATCAGAGATGAGAAGAATAAAGGCTATGGCTGAAGACGAGCTCTTTGAAGCTGCCAAACAATTGCAAGTCCCCTACGAACTAATAAAGTATGTTCATGAAAATGGTAAGCTACCTGTCGTTAATTTTGCTGCAGGAGGCGTAGCCACACCAGCTGATGCCGCCTTAATGATGCAACTTGGAGCCGAAGGAGTCTTTGTAGGATCGGGCATATTCAAGTCTGGCGACCCTGTTAAACGGGCAGCTGCCATTGTTCAAGCAGTAACCAACTACAACGATCCGAAGCGATTAGCTGAGTTATCCGAGAACTTAGGCGAAGCCATGGTTGGCATCAACGAACACGAAATAGAAGTGTTGATGGCAGAAAGAGGTAAATAGAGTAATGAGAATAGCCGTATTAGCTTTACAAGGAGCATTTGCTGAACACCAGCAAATGCTTCACTCTTTGGGGGTAGAAACATTCCAAGTGCGAAACAAGTGCGATTGGGAAAAGCCCAAAGATGGACTTATTCTCCCTGGAGGAGAGAGTACAACCATGACAAAACTCTTGAATGAGTTGGATTTACTGATACCTATTCAAGAAGAAATCCGCCAAGGATTGCCCGTGTTTGGTACTTGTGCAGGATTGATTATGCTGGCTCGCAAAGAGAACGGAAAGCCATCAAACCGACTTTCTACCATGGATATCGACGTTTGTAGAAATGCCTATGGCAGACAATTGGGGAGTTTTCATACAGAAGAGGCTTTCAAGGGAATCGAAGGAACGATACCTATGACCTTTATCCGCGCACCTTATATCAATGAAGTATTTGGAGACGCAGAAATATTGGCAACCGTTGATGGGAATATTGTCGCTGCAAGGCAGCATCACCAAATGGTAACAGCCTTTCATCCAGAACTGGACAATGACACCAGAGTTCACGCTTACTTCTTGAATAGCATTCTGAAAAAGTAGGTCAGCAACTCGCTGAACGACCCTATAAAATTGTAACAGCTCGCTTAGGACTGTTACAATTTTCCAATAATCCCAGCCTTTGTCGCTTGTATAAAGCGCACTATCTCATCAATTTCCTCACCATTAGGCACCTGTTCTTGTACTTGTAGAACGGCATCGAATACGCTTGTCTGACCATGGAACACCAATCTATAAGCATTGGCTATATGCTTTTGCACCCTTTCTGAGATGCCATAGCTTTGTAACATCATACTGTTCAGTCCAGCATATTTAGCAGGTATGCCACCAGCAATAATATATGGTGGAACATCTTGATAGAGAGTAGTGCCTGCTTGTATCATTGCATAATCGCCAATGCGTGTATTTTCGCTTTCGATGACACTTGAACTAAAGATCACCCCATTCCCTATTTCGCAGTTGCCTGATATCTTTGTTCCATATCCCAACACACACTGGTTTCCCATTTTGGTGTCATGAGAGATATGCGATCCTTCCATGAGGAAGTTTTCATGACCTATAATGGTTTGTCCACCTTGATGAGTAGCTCGGTTGATCACTACATTTTCTCGAATAATATTATGGTCGCCAATGCGCAATTCGGTATCATCGCCTTTGAATTCAAAGTCTTGTGGAACCGCTCCTAACACAGAACCTTGATAAACCTGATTATCATTACCCATACGAGTTCCATGCATAATACTCACAAAGGGATACACCACGCAGTTGTCACCTATCACCACGTCATCCTCGATATATGCAAATGGATATATCTTACAATTGTTCCCTATCTTTGCACCTTTTGCTATTTGCGCTTTTTCACTGATGTCGCTTGCCATATCTGTTAATGATCATTGAATGAATAAATAAATTGATAAGGCTCATGAAATATTCACTTTTTGCCTTTAGTCATCTTAAACCGCTATTGTACGCCACCTCCAAGAGCCTGATAGAGATTTACAATGGCTTGCATCTTATTGAAGTCGTCTCTTATCTTCGCTGTTTGAGCATTTAAGAGTGCTTGCTGCGCTGTTATTACCTCAAGGTAAGTGCTGTTTGACTGATGCAACAGAAGTTTGGTATCTTCTACATTTTTTTGCAACACTTCTATTTGTTTCGCCTCTATCTTGCTCTTTTCATCGGAAGAATGATAAAGTACAAGTGCATTGCTTACCTCGTTTCCTGCCTTTAGAATACTATTTTGCCACGTATTATAGGCTTTTTCGTATTGTGCATTGGCAACACGCAAGCCCGCTACTATCTTCCCTTGTTGGAAGATAGGCTGTACCAAACTACCCACAGCTGATAGCAACCATTTGCCTGGATTCACCACCATGCCGCCCATACTATTGGTAAAAACGCCTGTAGGTGAGATGGATAGACTGGGATAAAATCTGCTACGAGCCGTCTGCACGTTATAGAAACATTGAGCTAATTGCATCTCCGCCGCATGAACATCAGGACGATTGTTGAGCAACTGGAGACCTATCCCTGTGGAAAAACGCTGCGGTAAGGTTTGATTTTCAAGCTTTCCACGCACAATACTCTGTGCAGGTTGCCCCATGAGGAGTGACAGTGCATTTTCTGTCTCTCGTATTTGTCGCAACAAATCTGCACGTTTTGCCTCAACAGCATAATAATTTGCCTCGGCACTCTGTACGCCAGTAGATCGGATTCCACGTCCTAAATCCATCAATACCTTCATCTTTTCCCACGTTTCTTTCGTCAATCCGTGCATGTCATCCACAATAGCAAGCTGCCTATCCAGCATCAACAAGGTATAATAGAAATTGGCTACGCCACTGATGATGTTAATCCTAACCAACTTCTGATAATCTTGTGACGCTAATAAAGCAACCTGCGAGGAACGCTTCTGACTTAAAAGATTTCCGAAAAGGTCGACATTCCAACTCGCCGCAATGGGCAGTTGATAGGTTGTTATAGCACTTCCGCCATCCCATGAAGCAATAGTTCCTTGGGGTGCGAAGGTGAACGAGGGCAGAAAAGACAATTTCGCAGCCTTGAGCTGGGCTTCTGCCATTTTCACATTCTGTGCTGCATTGAGCAAATCCAAGTTATTGGCAAGTGCTTGCTCTATATGTTTTTGCAGCTGAACATCTGTAAACACTTGACGCCATGGCATGCGACCGAAACTCAAAGTATCGGTCACTACCAATGTATCTGTTGGAGATTGAACGTCACGCACTATTCCTTCGGTCTTCACAGCTGGTCGGTCGTACACCCCATAGAGACTTTTACAGCCTGTCAAACTCATTGCAGAAATAGCAATCAAGAGGATATTTTGTATTTTCATTTCTTTCTATTTTTTACACTTCAACTTGTTTTGGCAAAGGTTTCCGTGCATATTGACGCAACTCAGCTGTCGCTTCCAAATTTTCTTCATCTTCAAATTTTAATGGCTTTATCTTCTCTTGAAGAGCTTGGAAGATGACAAACAAGACGGGAACTACAAACAACTGGCAGAACGTTCCTATCAACATACCGCCCACAGCTGCTGCACCTAAGGTTTGATTACCATTCTTACCAACGCCCATGGCAAACATCATAGGGAGCAAACCTATCACCATTGCCAAAGATGTCATCAAGATTGGGCGCAAACGTGCACCTGCACCGAGAATAGAAGCCCAAGTGATAGCCATACCTGTTTGTCGCCTTTCCAGTGCAAACTGCACAATCAGAATGGCATTCTTTGCTAACAATCCTATCAACATAATCAAGGAAATCTGCATATAGATATCATTGTTATGCCCAAACAGTTGTGTAAACAGGAACGCTCCTGCTAAACCAAAAGGAATGGAAAGGATGACAGCGAAGGGCAAAAGATAACTCTCGTACTGTGCCGCCAAAATGAGATAAACAAACAACAGACACAATCCAAAGATCATCACCGTTGAGTTACTTGAGCTGTTTTCAGACCTTGATAAACCAGAGAAATCATATCCATATCCCTGTGGCAAGGTAGTAGCCGCCACCTCTTTAATAGCTTCGATAGCTTCACCCGATGAATAACCGTCATTGACGGTTACGGTTGCGTTGATACTGGTAAACATATTGAAGCGATTCACATTGGACGGGCCATACACTCGTTTGATAGAACAGAATCCATTGATAGGAGCCATGCCAGCAGGAGTACGCACAAAGATGTCATTCATGCCCTCTGGTCGTGCACGACTATCCACATCTCCTTGTATCATCACACGATATAACTTGCCGTAAGCATTGAAGTTAGACACATACATACCTCCATAATACCCCTGAAGTGTGCTTAACACCGTGGCTGGCGATATGCCTACCTGTTTACATTTAGCCACATCAACGTCAATCATATATTGAGGATAATTAGGATTGTATGAGGTCATCGCCATTTGTATCTCTGGGCGTTTGTTCAATTCTGCCAAGTATTGCTTCGTAATGTCAAAGAACTTGCTCAAATCTCCACCCGTCTTGTCTTGCAACACCAATGACACACCATTGCTAACCGAGAAACCTGGTATCATTGGAGGCGCAAATGCCAAGATTTGTGCATCTTTTATTTGAGCCGTTTGCTTATATATCATACCCAAAACAGCCATGGCACTCTGCCCCATGTTGCGATCCTTAAAAGGCTTCAACTTAATGATAAACGTGGCTTGGTCAGAGCCTTGCCCTGCAATGAAGTTGAATCCTTGCAATTGTTCACGGCTCTGAATAGCTGGATTGCTTGCCAACATAGCATCAATCTGGTTTATTACCTCTTGCGTTCGCACTGCACTTGTGGCAGGAGGCATAGACACCGTACAGAACAATGTACCCGTATCTTCATTAGGAACCAATCCTGTTTTAGTGGTTTTCATCGTTAAGATCAGGGCAATGGCACCCACCAAAACAAACACTCCTGTAAGGATAGGTTTTCTGACGAGCTTTTCTACCCTGTTTTTGTACTTACCCAAAACCTTGTCATAACTCGTATTAAACGACGCATGGAAACGGTCTATCCTACTCATCTTACGCTCCGACCCGTCCTCATTCTTTGGTTTGAGGAAAATGGCACATAGGGCTGGCGAGAGCGTCAGTGCATTGAGGGCAGAGATGAGGATAGAGACTGCCATGGTCACTCCAAACTCTCGATAGAACGTACCTGATGTTCCGCCTATAAAAGATACGGGGACGAACACGGCAGCCATCACCAACGTAATGGATATAATGGCACCCGCTATCTCGCTCATGGCATCAATACTGGCGGTCATGGCACTCTTATAGCCCAAATCCAACTTGGCATGAACCGCCTCTACCACCACAATGGCATCGTCAACCACAATGGCGATAGCCAGTAACAGTGCCGACAAGGTGAGCAGGTTGATAGAAAAACCAAACATCTTCAAGAAGAAGAAAGCACCAATTAATGACACTGGAACTGTTATCATCGGGATGATGGTCGAGCGGAAGTCTTGCAAGAAGATGTACACCACCAAGAAAACGAGCAACAAAGTGATAACAAGTGTCTTGACAACTTCTTCAATGGAGGCATACAAAAACTCGGTTACGTCATAGTTAATCTTATATTCCATGCCCGGAGGGAAGTTTTTAGCCTGCTTGTCTAATTCTTCTTTCACCGCCTTAGCAATGACATTGGCATTCGACCCCGCAATTTGTTGCACCATACCCATAGATGAAGGGTTGTTGTTGTTACGCATACTCACCGCATACGTCAGTCCTCCGAGTTCAATCTTTGCAACATCTTTCAGCTTTAAGGTTTGTCCTGTCTGTGTACTATGCAAGATAATATTGCCAAACTCCTCTGCTGTCTTCAGTCTACCTTTATAGCGCATCACATATTCGTACGCCATATCGCTTTGCTCACCAAACGAGCCAGGTGCCGCTTCGATATTCTGTTCTGCCAATGCACCCGCAATATCGGTAGGAATTAAGCCGTATTGTTTCATGACATCTGGCTTTAACCATATACGCATAGAATAGGTTTTCATGCCTGGGCTCTGCACATCGCCGACCCCTTGGATACGCTTAATGGCAGGAACAATATTGATATTGTTATAATTGGTCAAAAACCTGTCATCATATTTACCGTCTTCTGAAGTGAGCGTGTACATAATCACCTGCGAGGTTTGACGTTTAGAAACAGTCACACCGACACGGTTCACTTCTGCTGGCAATAGTCCCTGGGCTTGAGAAACACGGTTTTGAACATTGACGGCACACATGTCAGGATTAGTTCCCTGTCGGAAGTAAATGGTAATTTGTGCACTTCCTGCATTGGTAGCCGATGATGTCATGTACTCCATGTTCTCCACTCCGTTGATACTCTCCTCAAGAGGAGCCAAGACAGAGTTTTTCACTGTTTCAGCATCTGCGCCAATATAAGTTGTCCATACCGAAATGGTAGGAGGAGCAATGTCTGGATATTGTTCTATAGGAAGCGTTGCCAATCCAATAAATCCCAAGATAACGATGACCACCGAGATAACCGTTGAAAGAACTGGCCGCTTAATAAATCTTGTTAATGTCATAATTTATAGTATGTTGTCGTTGGCTTAATCGCCAACATTTTTGCCTTGTCAACGAAACACGACACTTGAAATATCTTTATTTGAAAGCCTCCTTCATCTTACCATAGTCACCTTGTATCTCCCCCAACTTCTCGGCTTCAGCTATTTTCTTTGCATACTGTGCCTCGGTAATGGGCTTAATCTCCATGCTATCAGTTAGCTTCGTAATGCCATGGGTAACGATTCGGTCACCCACTTTCAAACCTCCAGTGACAATAAAGTTTTTCCCATCATTCTGTGGAGCAACCTTAATCTCCTGATACTTCACTTTGTTGTCCTTGCCCACCGTGTACACAAATACCTTATCTTGTACCTCTGCGGTGTAAGACTGTGGAATGACAATGGCACCTTGGCTCACCTTTGGCACAACAATAGAGCCTGCCCCACCACTCTTCAGCAGTTTGTCAGGGTTGGGAAAGCGTGCTATCATAGACAGTGTTCCTGTCGCTGGATCGATGACACCGCTCATCTTTACCACCTTACCCGGCTGATTGTAAATTGTGCCATCTGCCAGTTGTAACTTTACCGTTGGCATAGAAGCAATGGCCGCCGACACATTGCCAGCAGTCTTTGTCATTTCTAAAACATCTTTTTCGGTCATAGAAAAGTACACCTCCACAGTACTAATATTAGAAACCGTTGTCAATGGCTGTGGACTGGATGCGCTGACCAAGGCTCCTTGCTTAAAAGGAAGGCTACCAACCACTCCTGCCGCAGGACTTTTCACATAACAGAAGTTGAGCATCTCTTTTGCAGAGGCTAAACTTGCTTGTGCTTGAGCCACCGCACTCTTTGCCGTTTCGTACGTGTTCTGTGCAGATTGCAACTCGTATTGCCCTATGACATTACGCTTAAACAGTTGCTCACTATTCTCATACGTTAGCTTTGCGGTCCGCAGTTGCGACTTTGCAGAGTTGACCGCTGCCTGTGCTTGGCGCACTGAGGCTTGGAAAGTGCTGTTATCTATCACGAACAATAGTTGCCCAGCCTTCACAGTTTGTCCCTCTTGTACGAGCAACTTCGTGATGAAACCAGAAACTTTAGGACGAATCTCCACATCCTGAATGCCCTTAATGACCGCAGGATAAGTGGTCTGAGTGGATGAACCTGTACTCTCAACCGTTTGTACTGGAAATTCGTTGTCGCCAAACTTTAGATTCGGTTTACCTCCGCAGGCGGCTAAAAGCACAGCAAAAGCAGCCAACAAAAACACGTTTTTTCGTCTCATATCCTATTTATTTTTTATTATTTCTTCGTTTCTTTCTTTGTCATCCTAAATCGAATACAATAGAAAACTCAAATATGTATTCAAGTTTTTACTTTGTAAAAGTACTTGTTTTTTATGAGAAATGCCGTACCCCTTGGGTACTTTTAACAAATATTGCATTGATTCTAATAAAAAAACGAACAGTTTTATACATCATTACTCTTTACTATATGATTATCTAATAGCGTTGAACGTGAGGACAAGTAAGGAGTTTTATCCGCCAACCAACTTATTCATTGGCGTTGCAAAAAATAGGACAAAAGAACTTCTTTATAGTTCACAAAAATGGTAAAAAATCTTGATTTGCTTGTCAAATACTCGCATATTTGGAAACAGGTGCACCTTTGCTCGCAAATACGCGAATTTTACAACTCCTTAAACCTCAATAGATTATAAAAATAATGCCATATTTTCTTGGATTGAAGACATGCTTTAGTCTTTTTATCTCATTACTTCAAGCCCACTAATGTATGTTCATAATGGCCTTAGAGTGTGTCTTTAGACGGACTAACCCATTGAGTTAACAACACAAGAGCTAAAAAACGTGTCTATTGAAGCTTTGAGACACCTCCAAAAATTCTATTTTGCAGAATTGAAAACTACCAAAAAAGTTTACAAAATTAAGATTGCCTTTTCGTCAAAAATCTACACAAAAAGCAGATGAAATAGCACCTAATAAAGACCTACCTGCATAAAAAATCATAGCTGACAGTTGACGATCGCTTGAAAAGCATTACTTCTCAAGCCCCATCTTTTTGGCTTTTTCTAAAAGAAGTTTCATCAAGGGTTCGCGTTCGTTAGGCACTTTGTTATCTAATACCGCATCCTTTAACGCCTGCTTCAGCGCTCCCACCTCTTGAGAAGGCTTGAGATGAAACAGCTCCATGATTTCATTTCCATCAATACAGGGTTGCAGCAAGCGTTTGTAATCACGCTCCTTCAAGTCATCAAGCTTTGCTCTGACAATTCTAAAATTATCCAAAAAGCGCTTTTTTCGCTGTGAATTTTTGCTGGTAATATCGGCTTCGCATAAAGTCATCAAATCATCTATATCGTCTGCGGCATCATTCATCAACCTGCGTACAGCACTGTCCGTTACCTCGTCATCAGCAATTGCAATAGGTCGCATGTGCATATCCACCAGCTTTTGCACATATTTCATTTTGGCATCCAACGGGAATTTAAGTCGTCTAAAAATGCCAGGAACCATTTTAGCCCCAATAAAATTGTGGTTATGGAATGTCCACCCCACCAACGAGTCCCAACGCTTGCTGCGTGGCTTGCCTATATCATGAAACAAAGCAGCCCACCGCAACCACAATTTGTCGGTGTGCTGGCAGATATTATCCACCACCTCCAACGTGTGATAAAAATTGTTTTTGTGTGCTCTGCCATTTCTGGTGTCTACTTGATCCATTGCCACCAGCTCGGGTAAGATTAACTCTAACAAGCCACAGCGATACAATTCTATGAATCCTCGACTGGGATGATCGGTCATCATGATTTTGTTCAGCTCGTCAGCAATGCGTTCACCACTCACAATCTTTATACGTTCGGCATTGCGCCTCAATGCTTCAAAAGTTTCGTCTTCAATAAAGAACTTGAGTTGGGTGGAGAAACGAACACATCGAAGCATACGAAGAGGGTCGTCAGAGAAGGTAATATCAGGGTCAAGAGGTGTGCGTATCAGTCCGTCTTCCAAATCTAACAATCCATCGAAGGGGTCTACCAACTCTCCAAAACGTGCCTGATTGAGACAGACCGCCAACGCATTAATAGTAAAATCTCGACGATTCTGATCGTCTTCTAATGTACCATTTTCCACCACAGGCTTACGCGAATCGTGGCTGTAACTCTCCTTTCTGGCACCCACAAACTCTATCTCCATTCCCTTGAACTTAATCTGAGCCGTACCAAAATTGCGAAACACCGAGAGATAGGCACGTTTGCCTAACTTTTGTTTCAATGCAGCTGCAACCTCAATTCCGCTACCGACAACAACCACGTCAATATCATTGGATGGACGTTCCAAGAAAAGATCGCGGACATAACCACCCACCACGTAACATTCTACATCTAAATGGTCGGCAACAGCGGATATTTGATGAAAGATATCATTATCTAAAAGATGCGCCAAATCGGCATTCGAAAGATTTCGCATAAGTCAAACGAGAGACTATCCCTGTCTCTTTCGGGATGAAGCTCTCAAGGTTATTTTAATTTTAATAATGAAGACAGACAACAACCGTCTTGAATGATAAAACTTCTTAAGTGGCTGCAAAGTTACTAAAAATAAGCAACGTTTTGGATGCGTTCATGCAGAAAATTACTATTTTTGCGACATGAAGATTTTTACATGGTTGATATTGTGCGCCTTGACCATCGTCTCGTGCGCTCCATCAGAAGACGAACAGGCAGCCCACTTGCTCGCTCAAATCAAAGCTCTCTATGAACGAGGCGAATATATGCAAACACTCGACTCTATTACCGCTTTGAGAATGCAGTTCCCGAAAGCGATAAAGAGCAGGAGAGAAAGCTTGCGTCTATGGCAACAAGCATCACTGAAGTTAGCGCAACACGACATTGCGCAAACCGACTCTGCGCTTCAAGCTATCCTAAGAGAGATTCCTGGGGAAGACAACTTGTACAAAGCCAACATGATGAGAGTAGAGCGCGACTCCCTGAAAGCCAGATACGAAGCCATGTGTGGCGTGGTGAGAATGATACGAATGAGGCAGAAACAAGATACAAAAGAATATCAGCACGCAGCTAACCAGTAACCATTTCTGTCAGACATCATACGAATTGAAGAAAGATTGTTAATCAATAGGGCATCCAACGCTTTCTTCATTTTTTGTATCTACACACTTCAAGACTTCTACCCGATAACAAACACAAAATTCACTCGTCACATTCTTTGGCTATTCCAGTAGAATTGATTAAATTTGCACACTATAATATGAACCATACAAAGACAGAAGAGCAGTTTAAGGATGTACTGGCAGAATGCCGGACACTGTTTGAGAATAAGCTCCACGACTACAGTGCATCGTGGCGAATCCTGCGTCCGTCTTCATTGACAGACCAGTTGTTTATCAAAGCCAAGCGCATTCGGTCTATCGAGATGAAAAAGAAAGCCATGATAGAAGAAGGCATACGACCTGAATTCATGGCATTGATTAATTATGGTATTATTGGATTGATACAATTAGAGAAAGGCTTTGTCGACGAAGTTGATATCAATACCACGGAGGCCATGACGCTATACGACCGACATGTACAGGAAGTTTTAGAACTGATGCTCAAGAAAAATCATGATTATGATGAGGCTTGGCGAATGATGCGTGTGAGTAGCTACACCGATTTCATTCTTACAAAAATTCAAAGAATGAAAGAATTGGAGGATATTCACGGACAAGCAATCGTTTCTGAAGGCATAGACTCAAATTTAATGGATATTATCAACTACGCTGTCTTTGGCGTTATCAGGCTTAGTGAATAAAGTGAAGACTATCTTGACCAATGTGTGCCGACTGGTATTAGCCATAACCTTCATCTTTTCGGGTTATGTGAAGGCCATTGACCCATTAGGAACTCAATACAAGATACAAGACTATTTGGAAGCATTGTCATGCCAAGGAATGGTTCCAGACTGGATAACATTGGCTTCTTCCGTTGGATTATCTGCCATTGAGTTCAGTCTTGGGGTGTTTATCCTGTTGGCTATTCGCAGACGACTGGTGTCCAAGATAACGCTGACGTTCATGGTTGCTATGACCATCGTCACGCTTTGGCTTGTCATTGCCAACCCTATTAGCGATTGCGGATGCTTTGGCGACGCCATTCATCTGAGCAACATGGAGACTTTAGTCAAGAACATTGTGCTGCTGGGGTGCGCTATTATCATTGCATTATGGCCGTTGCGCATGTGGAGATTTATCTCCAAAACAAACCAATGGATTGTCTTCAACTACACCATTCTCTTCATCATCGCCTCCAGCTTGTATTGTTTATATAAATTACCTTTCTTCGATTTCCGACCTTATCATATAGGAGCGAACATCCCAAAGGGTATGGAAATACCAGAAAATGCTGAACAACCCAAGTTTGAAACAACATTTTTGCTGAAGAAGAATGGAGAAACAAAAGAGTTTACACTTGACAATTATCCTGACTCTACATGGGAATTTGTGGACAGCAAAACAACACAATTAACAGAAGGATACGTGCCTCCCATTCATGACTTCAGCATTCAGACCTTAGAAGGAGAGGATTTAACTGAGGAAATTCTTGCAGATTCGAGCTACACTTTCTTGCTCATTTCGCCACATCTGGAGAATGCAAGCGACTTGAATTTTGGCAATATCGACAGAATTTACGAATATGCACAAACCTATGACTATCCATTCTACTGTTTAACGGCAAGTACGAAAGAGAATATCCAACATTGGCAAGACTTAACAGGGGCTGAATATCCGTTTTGCAGAACGGATGAAACAACACTGAAAACCATTATTCGCAGTAACCCTGGATTGATATTACTGAAGAAAGGTATCATTATAAGGAAGTGGAGTCATCATGATTTGCCTCAGGAAGCAGAACTTCAAAAGCCGTTATATCTGTCAAAAATAGGTACGATAGAAGAGAATAGCATCCCCAAAAGAATGATGATTATCTTTTTGTGGTTCGTACTTCCCTTATTATTACTTACAGTTGCCGACCGTTTATGGGCATGGAGCAGATGGTTAAGATTTAAGCAAAAGAAAAAAGAACAGACAAAAGAGAAAACTGAAGATAGTATTTCAACTTTAAACAATGATTAGTATATGAGAAAAAAAATTGTAGCAGGAAACTGGAAAATGAACTTGAACCTGCAAGAAGGTGTAGCCTTGGCAAAGGAAATAAATGAAGTGTTAAAGGCAGAAAAGCCTAATTGCGGTGTAATTGTTTGCACTCCATTTATCCACTTGGCAAGTGTAGCCGAAGTATTAGACCAAAATGTGGTTGCACTGGGTGCAGAAAATTGTGCTGACAAAGAGAAGGGAGCCTACACAGGTGAGGTTTCAGCAGAGATGGTGAAAAGCACTGGTGCACAATACGTAATTCTTGGGCACTCTGAAAGACGCCAATATTACAAGGAAACCCCAGAGATTTTGAAAGAAAAAGTATTGCTGGCTTTGAAGAATGGGCTGAAAGTTATATTCTGCATCGGTGAGACTTTGGAGGAACGTGAGAGCAACAAGCAGAACGAAGTAGTGAAAGCAGAACTTGAAGGTTCTGTATTCAATCTTTCCGCAGATGAGTTTAAGAACATCGTTATTGCGTATGAGCCTATCTGGGCAATTGGAACAGGAAAGACAGCTACAGCAGAGCAAGCTGAAGAGATACACGCTTTCATTCGTTCTATCGTAGCAGAGAAATACGGAAACGAGGTAGCACAAGACACAACTATCTTATACGGTGGCAGCTGCAAGGCAAGTAATGCACCCGAACTCTTTGCTAAAGAGAATATAGATGGCGGCTTAATTGGTGGTGCATCATTGAAGTGCGCTGACTTTAAGGGCATCATTGATGCATGGAAGAAGTAAAAACGCTTAGCATGAAGTGAGACATGGGTGAGCAAATTTATTGCTATGTCTCGCTTCATCATTTTTATTTGAAGGAAAACTCACATGAAAAAATTCGTCACTTTATTGTTTATTTTGACATGTGCTACAATTCATAGCGAAGCACAGTCATTCTTGGATCACTTACAGAAGAAAGAGCCAGGAAAAGCGTCTGTGAAAGTTAGCCAGAGTAAAGATATAGACGAATTGGTTAACGGAAAAGTCAAAATCACCATCACTACGCTACCTCAAGCACCAACTACGGGTAAATCGAAACAAGATGACAAGCCTTCAATCCATCCTCTGACACCACAAAAGCAGGATAAGATTACGGATAAGACGAAAGAAGACAGGAATAATAAGCAGGAAAGTTCTGCCAAAGCCACCGAAAGACGAGCTACAAAAGAGGATACGTCTACCTTTGAGTTGGACATTCCTACCATAGATATGCGCAAAAAAGTAATGCGCAAAAGCTACAAAATTAATGGCTATCGGGTACAAGCATTTGCTGGAGGTAACTCGCGAGCAGACAGACTTCGAACTGAAAGCATCAGAGACAACATCAAACAAGTACTTCCAAACGAACCGATCTATGTACATTTCTACTCGCCAAGATGGATTTGCCGTGTTGGAAACTATCGTAGCTACGAAGAAGCTGCAAGAATACTAAAACAAGTCAAAGGACTTGGGTACAAACAAGCTTGCATTGTTCGAGGAAAAATTACCGTACAATATTAATCATAGAAGCACACAATCCGCATGAATCAAACAAATGAATTTCGCGAAGGTTTGGATGAACTCGCATCACATTATCAAGAAATATTACAATTATTAGGCGAGAATCCAGATAGAGAAGGATTAGAAAAGACACCGATGCGTGTGGCAAAGGCAATGCAGGTACTCACTCGGGGATATACACAAGACCCTAAACGAGTGCTATTGGATGCACTGTTTGAAGAAAAGTATGATCAAATGGTCATTGTAAAAGATATAGACTTCTTTTCTTTGTGCGAACATCACATGCTCCCCTTTTATGGAAAGGCACACGTAGCTTACATTCCTCATGGACATATTACAGGACTGAGCAAGGTAGCACGCGTGGTAGACATATACAGTCACAGACTTCAGGTGCAAGAACGACTCACTCAACAAGTGAAAGATTGCATACAAGAGGCATTGCAACCTTTGGGCGTGATGGTTGTCATCGAAGCAAAACACATGTGTATGCAGATGAGAGGAGTCGAAAAACAAAATTCTATCACCACAACGAGTGCCTTTTCGGGTGCTTTTAACCAAGCAAAAACACGTGAAGAGTTTATGAATCTTCTTCGTGGAGAGTCAAGGAAAATTTAATCAAGACATCAGATGAAGAGAATGAGTGGAACACCTCAAGCAATGAAATACAATATTCATCCTATCAACAAACTATAAAAACGTAACTTTATGAACTTCATATCCTGGAATGTAAATGGTCTTAGAGCCTGCGTAAAAAAGAATTTTCAAGAATCTTTCCAACAGCTTGATGCAGATTTCTTCTGCCTTCAAGAAACTAAAATGCAGGAAGGACAGTTGGATTTGCAATTTCCGGGCTATACTTCATACTGGAACTATGCCGAGAAGAAAGGTTATTCAGGAACGGCTATTTACACAAAACACAAACCTATTCATGTGAGCTATGGCTTGGGAATAGAGGAACACGACCAAGAAGGACGTGTGATTACGCTTGAAATGGAAGACTTTTTCTTGATCACCGTGTATGTTCCCAACTCACAAGATGAACTTAGAAGACTTGATTACCGCATGAAATGGGAGGATGATTTTCGTGCTTATATTACCCAACTCGACCAAATCAAACCAGTAATCATTTGTGGAGACCTGAACGTAGCGCATGAAGAGATTGACTTGAAGAACCCAAAGACAAACAAACGCAATGCTGGTTTTACAGACGAAGAACGCAATAAGATGACCAGATTGCTGGACAACGGCTTCATAGACACATTCCGTTACCTTTATCCAGAGCAGATTACATACTCATGGTGGTCGTATAGATTCAGGGCAAGAGAAAAGAATGCAGGCTGGCGTATCGACTATTTCCTTATTTCAGAACGGTTGAAAGAACGCTTACACGATGCAAAGATTCATACCGAGATAATGGGTAGCGACCATTGTCCCGTGGAATTGGAGCTGAAATAAAAGATAATTGGTGCTGAAATAAAAGCTAAAACAAGGAGCGGCAGCAGTCCCCAATACGATTGCTCCACTTCATTCACTGCCCTGCTGTCGTAGGTTGAAGCAAAATGTCGGCTAAGGTTGTCCCCACGGCAAAGGCATTCAAATCCACATGATGATTGATACCATCCACCCAACCGTACTGGTCACGCTGCCAAATAAAGTGTCGATGTGCGCCTTTTACTATCGGAGCTTCCTCACTGTATCGTGCTATAAAGAGAGGAAGTTTGTCAAAACGTGGCGATAGATGCGCATTATAGAAACGCGAGTCTGCATACAACAATGGATAACGACCATAATGTTGCTTCACCAACCATAGAAAAACTGCCAAACTGTCTTGCAGCTGTTGCTTGCTCCAACCCTTTACTCCAGCCCATTCTACATCAACCATCGGCAGTAAATCTTGCGGATGTTGACTCATATGAGCCTTAAAATGGTTGAACTGACGATGCACAGAACTGGTAGAAGTAAGGAAATGATAAGAACCAACATGGAGTCCCACTTCCTTGGCACCACTCATATTGCGATGATAAAACGTATCTACGTGGGTACTCCCTTCTGTTGCTTTGACATAAACAAACTGAATACAGGTGTCACTTGCCACCAAAGCCCAGTCAATTTCTCCTTGATAATGCGAAACGTCTATTCCGTCATAATGATAACGACTGCGCACATGGCTTGCCACTACTCCATCATGACTTCCTAAATTCCACCTATACAATAAGTTTCTATATTGTTCTGGAAATAAAATAATCAAAAAACAGAATAGGATAAACAGAGCGGAAACAGTGATTCCCCCTACCCTTAGCCACCTTTTCCTTTTGGATGACTCCTGATGATGATGCTTATTTGACGGTGAAATGGGCATGATTACCTAACGATTACACTCACAATGATTCGCAATGCCGCACATGATTCATAGCATGGAGACATTTATTTTTGAGTTTTATTTACGTGAACCAACTTCCCACTAAAGGAGATTGGGTCGCGTTGTTGCGACCTTACAACCAAATCTACATGACCATTCATAAAAACATCAAGCTGATACGTATACTGGTCTTCATCATTCCGTACATCAATGCTTAGTCTGGCAAATCCTTTTTTGGAATAGTGTAACTGATAATCCTGTATGGGTGCTTGAAAAACTAAACCTTTCCCACCCCCATAAGGAATGCTGTAGGCACGTCCATAGTAAGGAAGATTAGAATATAAAGTGTCACCCGAAAGCTTCAACCCATAGCGATCTTGTAAATACCTCATACGCATGCGGAGCGGCATCACATAGGTCATTTCTGCCTCCCATGTTCTACTCTCCAAGACATGAGCAACCGTTGATGCCGTATCCAAACGTTGTGCTGCCTTTTGACGACTACTCTGTTGCGTCACACCGCATCCACTGACTATCAATAAGAGTAGATATATCCAACATTGTTTTATCATAGTTGCCTCCAATTTTCGGCTAAGATACAAAAAATCTAAGACTTTGAAAACATCGCTGAACAATATTTAGACTGCTGTGCGTTCGTGTTTCATTCAGTTGAAAAGAGATAGACCCACAAGAAAAAACATCTTCTTATGAGTCTTCCACGATTACACCTGTTATTTTTTGCAGATTTTCATCCCTTATCTTTTGAGATATTTATGCCCATTTTGAATCACCACACCATGATGATGACGATTCACTCGCTTTCCGGACAGGTCGTACATCGGCCTCAAAACATCCAATTGAGTTCTATCCTTCGTTACTCGATAAATGTATGTTGGCGTTTTCTTACCCGTCAATTTCAAATTCATAATCTCCCAAGTAGGTGCACAAGCCGTTGTACTCTTATAGACAAAGGCTATCTGTACTTGCTTTCCAACAAACTCGGTCAAATCAACTTCTGTCGACACAAAGATCCACTTATCTTGGTGAGGAATATCCACCGAACAATTCCTCCAATGCATTCCGCCATCATCACTCACACAAACGGACAAAAATTCCTTCGCTCTATTCTTATATGTTTTTAAGAAATTACATGCTTGTTCAAAGGTTAAAACTGCTTGGGTGTACGAAGTTAAGTCGATGACAGGAGATATCAACCAACTTTCTGCTGCCTGATTCAGATTCCTTACATAGGCTGAAGCTTTCATGCACGACACATAATTGTTTTTATAGGGTGACCACACGTAGCGCATGTCAGCAGACAAACTTTTATCATCCACCGTAAACTTTCCGCGTCCACCTGCAAACGACTCTTGCAGTAGGGTCTCTTCTGTTACCGAAGGCTGTGGCTCTACACCCGGTTGAGGGTCAGGTGAAGGAACAACTGTCGCATGACCGCCTTGATAATGATTATAACTAAAAGCTACAGATACAGAATCTCCCCACAGATAATCCTCCAATCCAGGATAGTCCACAAAGGGGTTTCTATTGCCTTGCACCTTGTAGACAGCTTCATTTCTTGCTTTTTCTTTTTCACTCACAGGGTCTTGTTTAGCCCATTTCATCAGCATATCCATCTGCCACTTTACATACGGGCGGTACGGGTTGTGTGACATCACGTCGCTGTTCCAATTGGCAATCTGACTTTCATAACAGGTCGCCATATAAAAATACACGCGTGCCAAATCTCCTTTGTATTCATCATTCGGCTCGAAGACTGTTCCCGAATATCCCGGTAGTGTACACTTTCCTAACTTGCTATACCCATTGTTCGACTGATACGTCTCACCTTTCGTCTCTCCATAGGGATAATTGTTCCGTCGATTGTTCACATAACCATCCGATGGCATCACATGGAAAGCATCGGATTTCATGGGTGAGGCTGAATTAAACCAGCTTTTTGGCATGGTATGCTCACGATTGTACGCAGCACCCTCACTACTGCAATTGGCACCTTGCGCGCTGCTACCTATCACATAATTGGTGGTGTTCGAATAGATGTCGTACAGTTTTCCGTCTGGACGCCTGTCCGTTGTGCGATAAACCGTCCACAATTCTTTATACGACTTGACCTTTGGAGCCATGATTACCTTGTGAAATGCCGTTTTCAATGCTGCACCTTTCAACCCATCTGTACGTTGATAATAAGTTCCTGTACCATTTGGAGCCTGCGCCCAGATAACAGAGGATGTTAATAAAAGTACTCCTACAAATATTTGTCTTTTTATGTTTCTTAATTGCATCACGAATCTGAGAAATGTAAATATCAATGATATGAACGAAAAAAAAGTTGTCACCCTTACCCAATACGAACAAAGTATGAGTTACGTCTATGACAAAAGTACAAAGATTTTTACGCTTACAGAACATTACTACATACTTTTTCTTCCTTATAGGCAAACAGTTGGTGTAGCTGAAAGCACACAGACTTGAGGGAAAATAGACTGTTTTGGTGAGCAAAATAGTCTATTTTACACCACAAAACAGTCTGTTTTGAATGCTTCATGTGTTTCTTTCGTGTCTGTCGATGCTTCGAACAACAAGGGTGCAACGATGTTCTGAGGTCGTATTCACAAAAAGCTTGCGTACAAAACGACAAAAAAAATCCTAACGTTGTGCTTGTTCCGTAGGCTCAAAATAGGAGAAACAATCCGCCTAAGCCCTACGAGAACACAACGTTAGGAATGCTAACTCATCGCTAAACACTAAAAGGTGATGAATCGAGAACCGTCCTCTTGCTCCATGATGTGCACCTTTACGGCATCTTTTGGCAACAAGCCTTCTATCAGTTCGGGCCACTCTAAGAAGCAAAGTCGTCCACTATAGAAGTAATCTTCATAACCCATATCAAACACTTCTTCTACCTTTTTTATCCGATAAAAATCGAAATGGTAAATCGAGTCGTCTAACTTGTTTGAATAGTACTCATTCACAATGGAGAAAGTGGGCGACGTAATGACATCGTCTACCTGCAAACACTCACAAATAGCCTTGATAAAGGTGGTCTTCCCTGCGCCCATTTTTCCGTAAAAAGCAAATACATTGCCTTTACCCATGTTATCAATAAACTGCTTTGCAGCCTCATGAATATGATCTAATGATTCAATTTTAATATCCATATCATTATTGTTTTAATTTTTTCCTATCTGTTCTTTGGTCTTAACTCGTTTTTTCGGTGTCAGCGTAATGAGTGGCACCAACATTTCTTCCATACTAATGCCTCCATGCTGAAAAGTATCTTTGTAATAAGCTACATAATAATTATAGTTATTGGGATAAGCCAAGAAGGTGTCACCCGTAGCAAATACATAAGTTGTGCTAATATTTGGAGACGGCAATTGCGCTAAAGCAGGTTTTTTGATTGTAAACACTTCTTTGGCTGAATAATTGAGATTTTTGCCCAATTTATAGCGCAAATTCGTATTCGTATTACGGTCTCCAATAATTTTAACAGGCTTTGAAGCCCTGATACTGCCGTGGTCGGTCGTTAAAATGACTTTATAATTTGCCTGTGCCAAGAGCTTCATCAGCTCTGACATCATAGAGTGTCGAAACCAACTCTTCGTGATACTTCGATAAGCAGATTCGTTGTTTGCTAATTCTCGTACCATCTTAGACTCCGTACGTGCATGAGAGAGCATGTCGATGAAGTTGACTACCAAGACATTCAAATCGTTTTTGGACAGTTCGTGCAGTTGGTCAAAAAACTTATCTGCACCGCCCGAATCATTCACCTTATGGTAACTAAAACTGTCATGACGGCGATAACGCTCTATCTGTGTTTTTATCAAAGGTGCTTCATTCAAGTTTTTGCCTTCCTCTTCATCTTCATCAACCCATAAATCGGGAAACATTTCGACAATTTGTTGTGGCATCAATCCGCTGAAAATGGCATTGCGCGCATACTGTGTAGCCGTGGGTAGGATGCTACAGTATAGGTCATCGTCTATCTCGAACATATCACTCAAATCGTTGGCAATAGCTCGCCATTGGTCATATCTAAAGTTGTCTATGACTATAAGGAACACTTTTTCGCCTTGATCGAGCAGCGGGAATATCTTTGTCTTAAAGATATCAGGACTGAGCAGTGGACGAGTTGTTTGATGAGGAGCCACCCAATCTAAATAATGTTTGCTTATATATTTGGCAAAGCCTTGGTTGGCATCCTCCTTTTGCATTTGCAACATTTCTGTCATGTTACTATTTGCAGCACTCAATTCCAATTCCCAATGTACCAAACGCTTGTAAATACCTTTCCAGTCTTCCAGCGTTTGGCAGTCCATCATCTGCATGGCAATAGCTTGAAAACTTTGCTGATACCCAGATTGTGTGACCTCGGTTACAATTTCTCGCCGATGGATATTCTTTTTAAGCGTTAGAAGGATTTGGTTTGGATTAACAGGTTTAATCAGATAATCAGCAATTTTCGACCCGATGGCTTGCTCCATGATATTCTCCTCTTCGCTCTTCGTCACCATTACTACTGGTGTTGCAGGGTGAATCTCCTTGATTTGTTGTAAGGTTTCAAGCCCTGTAAGACCGGGCATCATCTCATCGAGCAACACCAAGTCGAAGGTTTGTTCCTGACAAGCCTCGATGGCATCCGCACCATTGCTCACTGTGACCACTTCGTAACCTTTCTTTTCCAAGAAGAGAATATGCGCACGAAGCAAGTCAATCTCATCATCTACCCACAATAATAATCCGTTACTCATCTCTAAAATCCTTCTAAATCATAATATTCATCACCAAAATCTATCACTTTAGGCTCTGCTTTTTTCTTCTTCTTTTTATTCTTATCCGTAGTTTTATCTGCGGTCTTTGGCTTGCCTGTCTTGTCTTTAGCGGTTTTGCCATCCTCAAAATAGATAATCGTCTCACCCACTCGTTGCGGTTGTTGTTTACTCGGAACTTGCTTAGGCTTTGCTTTAGTGGGCTGAACAGACTGGGTTGGCACTTTTTGGAGTGACTTTTTCGCATTCGCAGGCAACTGCTTTGTCGACTTTGTTTTAGCAGAGTCGGCAGGCAGCGGCGTCTTTGAAGTTGTACGAGGAGCCAATGGAATCACCGTTTCTCCACTGTTGCTTTCCTTTTTAGGCTGCTCTACTGGGACGATTGTACCGCCTTGAGTATTCGATGACTTCGCATATTCCTCTGGAAGGACATAAGTACCATTGTCCAAAGGTTTGTTTTCCAAACCGTTGTCAATAAAGGTAGCATCATCGAGCAACCTATCTACCTCTTCAAGAGTGGGCTTAGGCTGTGCCTGTGTCTTTACCTCTGTGGGCTCGGTCAATAGCTGGAAAGTACTAATCTTTAATGGAGCAAAGTGCTTGGTATAATATTTATCGTAATCATCGTAACTGAAATTCGTTCCCAACAGTTCAAGATTCACATCACTGATGACAAAAGTACGGACGTACTTCAATAGGGATGCCAGCTCTCTCTGCTTGTGAAAAGCACGTGCATACTGCAAAGCTTCATCGAAATTGAGGAATCCTGCTATCTTCATGAGATGCAGGCCAAAATCGTCTTGCGTTATGACAACATCGAAATTACGAACCACATACTGGGTAAAGTTGTATTTGGCGACACGATATAGCAACTGATTTTCATTCACAGAATCAGGATGATAAGCAATCATAAACGTAAAATTGGTGTTGCGCTCGTTACTGAATGTTCGCTTGGCAATTGAGTCGCTATCACTTAACACCGCAGCCCGACGCGACCACACATCTCCTATATCGAACTTACCTCCACGCAACTTCCGACCCGCCTGCACGCCGTTGATAATCATACCCGCTAAAGGACTGAGTTTACTCTCTGGATATTTTTCCACCAAAGTATGAAGATCTGCCAAGCATTGAGTAGCATCACCACGATTCAACTTACCCAATCCACCAATAAAAAGGAATTTATCACGGTTTGCACCCAGTGGGAAACGTGTCTCGGAAATATGCGTATTCGCCAGCACCTCATCGTATCGGTCGGCTTTGAAAGCGTTGTATGTGGCAGCATAAATCGAGTCTTCAATGTGTACACCCAACTTTGCATTCTCCTGAAAATAAGGGTCAGTGAGCAAAACAGTCCACTCGCTCTTCGGAAATTGCATCTTTAAGCGCTGCACATAACCGTTTGCCACTGCCGGTTGGTGTAGCCTCGAATAGAGCAAGAATAAATGATAGTAAGCCAAATCCATGTGCTCGTACGTTGGATATTGCTCTACCAACCGTCGCAAGGCTTTCTCTCCAAGGCGTAAGTTATCTAATTTATCCTTGAATATCACCCCTGCATGAAACAAACCATCCATAATCAGTTGGTTGCTGGCAGCCACTTGGTCTGGGGTAAAGGGTATTTGAGCCAAATAAAAAGCACGCTGATGAGGGTCGTTCTGCGCACTATCAGGAACCTGTTGCAAAGAGTCTTCCATACTCTCTTGCTGCCGAATGGAGTCAAGTTGCAATTCTGATAGTTCTTGTTGCTGTCCTAAAGAGACAACAGTCTTGTTGATACGTTGCCAATTATCCACATTTTCTCGCTTTCCCCACAAACGTTGAAATGCCGTTTTGCCTTGGTTAACTGCCATGGGATTATAAAAGTACCACTCTCCAGACTGCTGTCTGTTGACATTGGGCAATGTGTTACGCTTCGTCATCCTTTCCTGTGGGTCAAAGGGAGTATTGAAGTCGTCTTGTGATTCCTGTCTTGTTGATTGCATCGCCAACAAGTCTGCTTCTTCTTTTTCTTTCTTTTTCAACGCCTTGATTACCCTGTCTATTGCCGCATTACGTTGCGCTTCGGGCATTTGAGCCAAGACTTGCAGCGAATCTTGCAGCTGCACTGCATTCGTATAAGACACCAACTCATCCAGTATTTCGGAGCGTCGAGCCAATTGTCCATAGTCTTCACGGTCCTTATCTAAAAGACCTATTGCCTCTCCATAACACCGTTTGGCATCGCCATACTTCTCACGATTCCAATACAAATCACCCAATTTCAACAGTAACACGCCCTTCTCGATGCCAGAACGTGTAGCACGCTTGTTGCCTTCTTCGAACGCATCAATGGCTCTTAACGTATCTTTCTGACCCAAATAGATGTTACCAATGGCATAATACACCTGATCTAAATAATCTTTGTTATTGTCATTGGCAGCCATGCGATGCAGCTTACGAATCATCTGATGCCCCTGCGTTCCAGCCATCACTTTGGTCATGGCTATCCGTGCATTAAACTCAATCTGATAAGGCGGATGCAACCTGATGACTCGTCGATAAGCCTGATAGGCAAGTTCTTTTTGATTGATAGCCTCGTACAACTGTCCTAACAAGAAATACTGCCGTGCTTTCTGTCGACGACGCATCTCGTGTTTGATAACTTTACGAAGATAGGGAATGGCTTTTGCATACTCCTTCGTATGGATATAATAATCGGTATAAGTATAATCCCATTCCTTTTGGGCTTGCCAATGCACTGAGTCTCGCTCCATATTGCGAATAACATCCTCCGCATCGTATAACCATCCTTGTTCTATATAGCTTTTTGCCAACCATGCACGTGCCCTTCCATAAATAGAAGGTTGCGTTTGATAAAGTCTACTCATGTAAGAAAAGGTAGATACAGCTTCATCAAAAGCCCCAGAATGAAATTGAGCACGCCCCATCAACATCCATGCTTTCCACAAAAACGGATTATACTCTTTCCGATTGAGCCATTCTCTATCTTTTGCAGTCTTACGCTTTCCTGACCGCCATTCGGGTCTTTTCTTGATGCTATGCAGTTTGATAGCCTTCTTACTTTTCTCCACCGCACGTTCAAAGTTCGCCTTTCCCAGCTCTCTACTGCTTTTACTTCCCACAGGATAAAGCGGAAGAAGTTCTGTAAAATTGTCCTGATGACCATTCTCTTTCTCTAAAGAGGCATCAATATAAGCCACAGTTCCATTGTAATACGTATTATAGCGCGCATTAAAAGCATGCCACCACCTGCTCCGCGCAGTGTTTTTCTGCGTGGAACAACCTGATGCTAAGAATAAAAGTATGATTATCTGAATCAGGAAAGCGACATATCTAAGCTGCCATAACCTCATTATTAATAAACTTATTCCTTAACACTTTTATTGCTTTGAGCAAACCATAAATCAAGATACTCACAAAGATAATGGCGGCACCTGACGGAATATTCAGCATGTAACTAATACTTAGTCCTATCAAACAATCTATCCAACCAAAAAAGATACTCCACAAAATCATTCGTTTGAAACGATATGTAAACAGATTAGCAGTCATCTGTGGAATGGTGAGCAAGCTAATAGCCAGCACAATGCCCACCATTCGAAGGGTGGCAACAATGGTCATGGCAATTAAAATCATCATGAGATATTCAATAGCAGTCACTGGCAATTGCTGCGATTGTGCAAAACGACTGTCGAAAGCAACGCTGAGAATGGCTCTAAATAGTAAGGTAAACACAACTATCACAAAGACCGTGAGTACCAACAGAAACAGAATATCTGCGGAACCTATCGACAAAATGCTACCAAACAGAAAAGAAGGGAGGTCGGGAAGGAACCCTGGTGTAAGGTAACAACAAATGATTCCTACACTCATCCCAAGCGTCCAAAACATAGCAATGGCAGAGTCAATACGCACATTGTACTGGTTGGACATCCATTGAATGCCACATGCGCTAAAAATAGCAAATGCCAAAGCAGACAAAATAGGGTTTACTCCCAAGAGAACTCCCATCCCTACGCCTCCGAACGAGGCATGAGTGATGCCACCACTAATGAGGACTAATCGACGTGCCACAATGTAAGTTCCGATAAAACCACATAAGATACTTGCCAATAAAGCGCCAATCAGTGCATTTTGAAAGAAAGTATAGCTCAGTATTTCCATTCTTAACTATTGCTCATCAACATTATTACCTCATCTTTGAGCTGATTAGGAAGATTGATACCACGCAGGATAAGACTTCTATTCCAATCTTTTACCTCCTTCTGCCGCATCGTTTCAAGTACTTCTGCAAACTCCTTCACCTCTTCATCTGTATAAGCATCCGCTGCCCTTCCCTGATAACAATCCAACTCTTCATCATTAAAATATTCTATTTCTTTGGTTGCTGCCTCCATCATGCAGACTTGCTCGCAACGGTTGTCGATGCCATCACAGGTAGCACACGAATGTGCAGGCAATGCCACCTCTTCGTGATGGTCGCCCGACTTTGAAGCAAAAAAGCCGAACAAAGCAGCTACAACGCCTATTCCTATTAACAAAAGAACGAGAAAAATCATGTGGTTACTTTTTAGAATTACTTGCTTTCTTCAATTTCAAACCCAACACTTCGCAAATCATTCCAAAACTGTGGGTAAGATTTGGAGACCACTTCTGGATGATTGATGCGCAATCCGGGGAACTTAATTGCCGCTGGTGCAAAAGCCATCGCCATTCGGTGATCCTCATAGGTGTCTATGGGTTCGAAGGAAGGTTCACACCTTTCCCCATTCCATACAAGTTCACTCTTATTTTGTTCTTTGATGACATACCCCAACTTACGCATTTCTACCTTCAACGCCTCCAGTCGATTGGTTTCTTTGATGAGCAGTGTAGACAGTCCAGTAAATAGAAAAGGAATATCTAAAACGGCACAACAGACCACAAAAGTCTGTGCCAAATCAGGGCAATTCACAAAGTCATATTCCAATCTGGGCAGATTTCGTACATGTCGTGTAATCCGCATTCCTGCCGAATGGGTATCATCAGCCTCCTCCACTTCTGTCTTGACGCTTAGCAATGAAAAGAGATAGCGCAACACCGAATCGCCTTGTTTGGAACCATCCAATAAGCCTGGCAGGAAAAAGGTATTGTCACGATGCGTGGAAAGTGCCAATATCTCGTACCAATACGATGCTGCACTCCAATCGCTCTCTATGTAATAGGTACAGGGAGCATAAGGCTTGGGACGTACAGCAATGGTATCTATATCGGTCCACTCAACCTCTGCCCCAAACTGTTGCATCACCCAAAGCGTGAGATCTATATAAGGGCGCGAAATCATGCCATTGGTCAACTTGATGTTTAAGCCTTTCGGAAGGACAGGACCTAACATGAGCAAGGCGGATACATACTGCGAACTCACATTGCCAGGCATCTCGATATCACCACCATCCAACTGTTTTCCATGAATGCGAAGAGGAGGATAACCGTCTTCGCCCATGTACTCGATATCAGCACCTAAATAGCGAAGGGCATCTACCAAAGGTCCTATAGGACGATGTTGCATTCTTTCTGTTCCTGTAAGCACATGTTCCCCCTCGGATATGGAAAGAAATGCAGTGAGGAAACGCATGGCCGTTCCCGCCGCCTTGATATCTATCACTGGTGGCATGTGCATGATAGCGTTCATGATGACTTGTGTATCATCACAGTCGGAAAGATGATGTGGCTGAACCTTTCCACCCGATAAAGCATGGATAATCAAAACTCGATTGCTCACACTCTTCGAGGATGGCAATTGAACGGTATGATCAAAATAGCTCGGAGCCGTAATCTTATATTGTGTCATCTTATCTTTTTTATCGTATCGTTTGAATAGGCAATTGATATACCTCGTCGTCCTCGTGTCTCAAAGCTCGACTCTTAGAACAATTTTTCTTTGGACCTGGTATCAATGGACTGTAATACAAGACTTGCCGAATACGGTTTTTCTGTTCCTTTGTAAATCGGAATCCATACCCAATGGCATAGTCCATAATGTTGTCGGCATCGAATGTTTCGCCCGCACAATTGTTCCTCATCACCAATCTTTTCATGTCCACCTGCCGCTTGCCCATAGAACGAAGGTAATCGTTAAGCCACTCATTATAGTTCACTTTGTTGTATGAAGGCGTATCGTTACAGTAGTCTGTATCGAAACAGTCGTCGATAGCCTCATAATTTCCACCTACTTTCTTCTCCGTGAAAGTGTGATGCAGCCCCAAGTAATGCCCCAACTCATGCGCTAAGGTAACATTCACATCAGTAGATAGATATTGATAGCCCCTTTTGCCTTTATCGCTTAACTGATAACGAGTCGACTCTGAATTGATAAAGGTGCTATTGATTGAAGTACAATAGGCAAAGCTAAGATTCTTCTTTGTAAGGTATGAACGCTGTATCGTTTCCAAACCTTCCAACGAAGTACTACCTTTGACAACATAAGGTAGATGACTAATGCCTAATGTCTGCGTATTTTTTTCAGAACTGAAATGATACAAAAATACGTTGATGTATTCATTGGGTTCCCAAAGGTATTTGACATACTTCCTATTGTTGTCGTTCATAAACTCTTGTACATCAATGGGATACTTCCCTGTGTATTTGATATAATCAACACCGGGTGTCTTCAAACGATGCCCCTCCTCATCATATTGAGCAAGAAAGAAGCGGACACGAATATTTTCACTCTCTCCATAAATATGCCCCTGATACAACTCATTGAGATGAACTACCAACGATTGGATGCGAGACACAGGTACATGCTGGGTCGGATCATCAATATCTTGATAAAGAACATGAAATATGAGGGGCAATTGATAGATATAATCATCATTGAGCGTTGCCTTTGTATCATCATCGTCTTCATCTACCACCTGCGAATAATCCTTCTTTGCAAGCCCGTCATTGTCATCATTACAAGCCCCCAAGACGCTACATAGCAGTAGAAATAAATAGATATAATATTTCATGAACGTGGGTACATTTGGTTGAATGCAAAGTTACGAAATTATCAACGAATGACAAGAGGAATTCAAAGTTATCTCGTTAAATAATCCTTTTTAGAATAAAAATCAAAACATATATTTGCAGATATCCATAAAAGTATATATCTTTGCAGCACTTTAAGAGTTAGTTCGGGATTTGGCGCAGTTGGTAGCGCACACGTCTGGGGGGCGCGAGGTCGCTGGTTCGAGTCCAGTAATCCCGACAAAAGCAACAAGCTGTGATAAAATTATCACAGCTTTTTTGTTGTATAAACACTCGATATTATTTTGAATTATCTTGACAAATGGCATTAAATGCTTCGATTATTTTCGACAACCAAATCTTTTGTCGGAAATATCGCCTTATTTTTAATAGTTATCTAAATTATTGGATTTCAACCCGTTTCATCGTTTTCTACTTTTATAGCATGCTCCCTTCTAAGTTAAAGCATTGGGATAAGGGCATTAACCCATGGAGATTGGCAGACTAAATGGTGCAAACAACCGCTCTATTGTCATGACATAACACGGTGAAGAGATGAAAAAACGCAAAAAAGTCACTGTTTTTTGCTTTTTTGTAACATGGTTTAGCATCTTTTGGTTGTATAATTTGCGTTTTCACCTTTTTACACTACCCCTTGAAATTCTATTTTCAAGATTTTGAAGTGCTTGTTTTTGTGATTTTTTATTGACACAACAAAATATCAAAACGAATGGAATAACAAGCAACACATCTTTGGATGCGGCATCTTAATATTGGCAGTTTACACACTATATGCTATAAAAAAAGAACATTGTTGTCACATTAATGTTTTAATTTATATATTTGCAAGAATTTTATGAACAGCAAACACCCTATAAACCCCATCATCCCATGCAGCAAAAAGCTATGGCAAGCGAACATAACACCAGACGTTCTGTCAATTTCGACCTACTGAAAGTAATGGCCATGTTTTCCATTATTGTGATTCACTATTATAGTCACTATGTTTTCAAAGTTCATCCATACTTTGCAGTGTCTACTGATTATTTAACTCCTCCCTTAGTTCTCAACTACATCTTTTCGGAGATATTCTACCTTTTCAGCCATATTGCCGTAAATTGTTATGTACTTGTGACAGGCTATTTTATGATAGACAAATCGTTTAAGTTAAGTCGTTTGTCCCTATTATGGATAAAAGTGTTTTTCTATTCTGTTGCCATTTTCTTAATATTTGTTTACTTTGGATTAGAGAAATGGAATGTCGGTAGCATGAACAAGGTTCTATTTCCCATTACATCACAAATGTATTGGTTTATTACCAATTACGTTGCACTGCTCATTTTTGCTCCCATACTCAACGCTTTTGTTCGTCAAACAAACCGAAATCAATATATATACGTACTCATTGGCATGGGTGCAATTAGTATAACCATTTACAAATTTCCACTTGGCGATGTTTATGGTGGGAGTTATGGTTTGCTATGGTTTGTCTACTTATACCTCACAGCAGGATATCTTAAACTGCATACTCGTGCTAAGGGACACTATGGTTGTAAAGCTATAATTGCTGCAAGCATTACAATGATAGTGCATGGGCTACCTGCCCTTTGGTTGTTGATACAACATAAAAATGGGCTAAAATCATTTGGCTTTCATTATAATGGGCTTGTATTTTTCTTTAGTCTTTACTTTTTTCTTTGGATAAGAGGTATCAATATGCAAAGTAACAAGATAGCAAAACGACTTTCGCAAATTACTCCTTACACACTTGCGGTGTATTTGCTTAGCGACAACCCTATGGTTAGAAAGATATTATGGCAATATTGCAGAACATGGAATGATAATTTCAGTCAAGTGTTGTTTCTTCCCAAAATGCTGTTTACCTGTATGGTCATTTTCCTTACATGCATCATGATTGACTACTTGCGTAACAAAGCATTTAAATGGTTAAGAATTGAGCGTGGGGTAAAGACCTGTTCGGACAGAATAGAACAGCTTATAAAACGATGTGTGAGCAATGATAGCAATGTAACAATGACAAGTTGAGAAAACATTTGCTCCCCTGCTTTCTCTATTCGAAACAAAAACAAAGACGTCCTAAAGACAAAAGTTTCCTACCTTAAAAAAGTAGGAAACTTGAGATATGGTTTACAACAGTGCCTTGAACTTTGCGTCTAAGGTTGCCTTTGATGCAGCACCCACAAACTTATCAACCAATTCTCCTCCCTTAAAGAAAAGAATAGTGGGAATGCTACGTACGCCAAATTCCATGGCTAAGTCGTCATTTTCTTCAACATCGCACTTGCCAACCACAATTTTTCCGTCGTAATCTTCTGCCAATTCAGAGATCACTGGACCCACTGCACGACAAGGACCACACCATGTTGCCCATAAATCTACAACTAATGGCAAATCACCATTCTTATAATTCTCAAAGTTTTTTGATGTAATTTCTACTTCCATTTGTTTTCTTTTTATGTTCGGTTATTATTTACAAAAATAGATGTTTATACTGAAACCTGCAAATAATACAGCATATTAATTTACCAGATAGCTCATATCTGGATGACTTTCAACATATCGTATCAATTCATGACTGAGACTGATATTTCTTAAATTAGAGTGCAGCAGTACACTTGCATTGCGTTTCTTGTCAACTATTTGGAAACATAGTTGGGTACTACCTGGACTATCTGCCAACATGGCGGTAATGTCGCTGACCATGACATCATCTATCGTGTCGCTATTCATCACAATGGTAAACTTTTCTATACGCTTATCCTTCACCGTTTGTAGATATTGCACGTCCTGAATACGGAGGTCATAGAAGTCGCTGTCGCGAAAACGCTGCGTACACTTACCTATTAAATAAATAGTACTACCTACAATCATCATGCCCTTCCATTTTCCCCATTCTTCTCCAAAGAACGCTAATTCTCCCGAACCGCTGAAGTCCTCAATGGTAACAAAACCGCAGGGCTTACCCGTCTTAGTGAACTTGTCCTTTACGTCTGTTATCATTCCTCCAAAAACGATATTGGATTTTTTGGACAACTCTGCCCTATCTGCTAATTCGCAGCACTGTGTATTACACATTGTCTTAAGGACAATGCTATATTCGTCTAAGGGATGAGCCGACAAATAAATGCCAACGAGTTCATGCTCCTTATTTAATCTTTCTATATTACTCCACAATTCGGGCTTTGGAATGGCAGGTGTGGCTATCTCTACCGCATTTTCACCACCGAAGAGCGAATGTTCCAATTCCGATTTCTTCGTTTGATACAGCTGTCCATAGCGCACCAACGTCTCCACAAACAACTCACCTTTGGCGTTTGCTGTAAAGTAGCTTTCACGAGGAAGACCAAAGCTATCAAAACCACCACTCAATGCCAAACTTTCAAAAGCCTTTCTGTTCACATTCGTAAAGTCCACTCTCTGCACGAAATCGAAGATGTCTTTGTAAGCTCCATGTGCTTCACGCTCGTCAATAATGGCTTTAGCGGCAGCATTACCCATGCCCTTGATAGCTGCTAACCCAAAGCGAATCTCTCCATGGTGATTTACGCCAAACTTCTCGTAACTCTCGTTTACGTCGGGTCCAAGCGTTGCTATGTTCATTGACTTACACTCATCCATGAGCTTAGACACCTCGGTAATCTGATCCTTACGACGACTCATAATGGCTGCCATGAACTCTGCAGGATAATGAGCCTTAAGGTAAGCCGTTTGAAATGCTACCCAAGAATAGCATGCAGCATGCGATTTGTTGAACGCATAAGATGCAAACTTTTCCCAATCTGCCCATATCGCATCAAGTATTTTAGGGTCGTAACCATTCTTCTTCCCCCCTTCAATAAACTTAGGCTTCATGGCATCTACTATTGCCTTCTTCTTCTTACCCATCGCTTTACGCAGCGCATCACTCTCACCACGTGTAAAGTTAGCAAGCAATCGGGAAAGGAGCATCACTTGCTCTTGATAGACAGTAATGCCATAAGTATCCTTCAGATACTTTTCCATAATAGGAATGGGATAGGAAATAGGCTCAAGACCTTTTTTACGAGCAATGAACGAAGGAATATTATCCATAGGTCCTGGACGATAAAGGGCATTCATCGCTATCAAGTCACCAAACTTCGTAGGACACAGTTGCCGCAGATAGTTTTGCATACCAGATGACTCAAACTGGAATGTACCAATAGTTCGTCCCTCTTGATACAGCTGATACGTCAGCTCATCATCAATCGGAATGTTATCAAGATCAATATCAATGCCTCTCGTTAATTTAACATTCTTTACCGCCTCTTTCAACTCAGAAAGTGTTTTCAGCCCTAAAAAGTCCATTTTAATGAGACCTGTTTCTTCTATTACATGGCCATCATACTGAGTACAGTTCGTCTTTTCATCCTTAAAATCAGGATCATCGGCTGTTGAGACAGGCACCCAATCACTTATAGGGTCTCTACAAATAATAAATCCACAAGCATGGATACCCGTTCCTCGCACCGTTCCTTCCAACATTTTGGCATATTTTATCGTGTTGCTCTCACGTATGTCGGTAGACGCCTCCGCATCTCGCAACTCTGGTGTACACTTAATGGCATTGATTAAGTTCATTTTCAATCCATCTGGAAGACGGTCAGGAATAGCTTTGCACAAAGCATTCGAACGATTGAGAGGAAGTTTTTCTACGCGAGCCACATCCTTAATCGAGTTTTTGGTCGCCATACTTCCATAAGTGATAATATGCGCACAATTCTCGTGTCCATATTTGTCCATCACCCATTTTAGCACTTTGCCTCGCCCGTCATCATCGAAATCGGTATCAATATCAGGCAATGAAATACGGTCGGGATTTAGGAAACGTTCAAACAGCAAATCATATTTCAACGGATCTATCTTGGTGATTCCCAAACAGTACGCCACTACAGAACCAGCAGCCGAGCCTCGTCCCGGACCTACCATCACGCCTAACTCTTCACGGGCTGCACGAATAAAGTCTGAAACAATTAAGAAATAGCCCGGGAAACCCATCGTCTTCATGACATGTAGTTCAAAACGAATACGGTCGTCTATCTCTTTTGAAAAAGAATCACCATAAATTTTTCTGGCTCCCTCATAAGTTAACTGCTCCAAATAATCAGCTTCAAACTTAATGCGATACATCTTTTCATACCCACCTAAATGTTCTATTCGCTTTAGTGAATCGGCTTCCGATAGCGGATTCTCGCCATTCTCATCGGTGGTAAACTCTCGATACAAGTCTTCTTTGCTAAACTTCTGTTCCCATTCTTCTTCGGTACCAAATGATTTTGGTATGGGAAAGTTAGGCATAATGGGATCATGGTTGATAGAATAGGCTTCAACTTTATCAAGAATTTCTAAAGTATTCGTCAAAACCTCTGGCAAATCATCGAACACTTGGTTCATCTCAGCCCGAGTCTTAAACCACTCTTGCTTAGAATACAGCATACGAGTAGGGTCGTCTAAATCCTTTCCAGTGGACAAACACAACAGGTGGTCGTGCGCTTCTGCATTGTCTTGGTCGACGAAGTGTACGTCATTGGTGCAAATTACCTTAACGCCATACTCTTTAGCTAACTCCAATATCACCTTATTAGCACGTTGCTGTAACGGATAAGCCTCTCTATTGGCACGGATATGCGGGTCTTTTACTTCATGCCGTTGTATCTCTAAATAATAGTCTTCGCCAAACACACGCTTATACCATTCTATCGTTTCCCGCACTCCTTCCATATCGCCTTTTAAGATTTTACGAGGAACTTCACCAGCAAGACATGCCGAGGAAACAATCAAGTCTTCGTGATACTTTTCCAAATCTGCGCGATCCGTTCGTGGACGCATGTAATAACCATCAACCCAAGAACGACTTACCAACTTAATGAGATTTTTGTAACCGTTGTAGTTCTTTGCCAATACGATAAGGTGATAGCCACTCATATCGCCCATTTCTTTAACTTTATCTTGCATGGTACGACGTGCTACATACATCTCACAGCCAAAGATGGGCTTAAAGGGTTGCTTTCCTTCAGCTTTGAGTTTTTTGTTCACACTATTGGTATAATCGAAAAATTCCTTAATGCCAAACATATTCCCATGGTCGGTAATTGCCATACCTTGCATACCATCGGCAACAGCCTTATCTACAAGGCGTTTGATAGGGGATTGACCATCCAAAATAGAGTAATATGTATGGACGTGAAGGTGTACATAATCATTCATCTGTTCATCATTTTTGAAGCGTAAAGATACTCAATATCACAGAACTGACCAAAAGAATAACTTTATTATTTGTGGAATTTACAAAAAACATTTACCTTTGCCAATACATTCCACTCATCTATCACCGCATGATAAAGAGAATTAAGAAATTAAAGAAAATCCGAATACATCGAGAGGGAACCGACACACTTATTTGGGGTTTCATCGCCATTGCAGCCATAGATTTGCTCTTGTGGCGAGCATTTGACACAAAAATTCCCTTTTATGTCTTTACTGTTGTCTTCGGTATTATATACGGCATCGTACTCAATTTTTTCCAATGTCCTGTGCGTTTCTTCCCTTCGGAGGATACAGAAAACATTGTAGTAGCACCTGCAGATGGAAAAATCGTCGTCATCGAAGAAGTAGAAGAAAATATTTATTTCCACGAACGACGTCTCATGATTTCTATCTTTATGAGCCTTTTCAATGTTCATGCTAACTGGTTTCCTGTCGATGGACATGTAAAACTTGTACACCATCAAGAGGGAAATTATCATAAAGCTTGGTTACCCAAGGCCAGTGAAGAAAATGAACACAGTGATATCATCATTACCACACCTGACGGGAAAGATATTTTGTGTCGCCAAATAGCAGGAGCAATGGCACGCCGCATTGTAACATACGCAAAAGAAGGAGAAGATTGTTATATTGATGAACATTTAGGTTTCATCAAGTTTGGCTCGCGCGTTGACGTCTATCTTCCAATTGGCACTGAAGTTTGCGTGAAGATGGGACAAAAGACTGTTGGAGATCAAACCATAATAGCCAAACTGAAGTAAACTATCCTTACCCAAAACAGCCTTTGTACAAAAGGATTGGATCATCAATTTTTAATAGATTGAAAAAATATGAATCATTTTATAGCCTCAAATATTCCCAATGCACTTACCTGTAGCAACCTTATTTCAGGCTGCATCGCTACGCTTTGTGCTTATTCGGGTAACACACAGATGGCACTGATATGGATACTGATTGGTGCCACGTTCGATTTTTTTGACGGCATGTCTGCACGACTACTCAAAGTATCCTCCCCCATTGGGAAAGAACTTGATTCGCTTGCAGACGTTGTGACCTTTGGGGTAGCCCCATCAACGATGATTTACTACACGCTAAGTGTTATTGACTATCCTTCTTTCCTTCAATCTCCACCGCAATATTCATTTGACATTTATCGAACTGTGATTCCTTATTTGGCGTTTCTCATGGCAGCTTTTTCTGCCTTGCGACTTGCAAAATTCAATATTGACCAACGCCAGACCGAATCGTTCATCGGCTTGCCAACACCAGCCAATGCGCTCTTTTGGGGAGCACTCATCTTGACTAATCCCTATTGGATAGAAAATAATTCATGGTCACTCTTTTGCATTTTAGCACTCATGCTCACGAGTTGTTATCTTTTGGTTTGCGAACTTCCCATGTTTGCCTTGAAATTTAAGCACTGGACTTGGAAAGGTAACACCATTCGATACAGTTTCATGATTCTCACGATCATCGTACTTTGCTTATTTGGCGTATTGAAAGGCTGGTGGATAGTCATTGCCTGCTATTTCCTTATCTCCCTATATCTTTATATCACAGGCAAATCTAAACGTATCTCCAAATAAGACTCAACAAAACGCATCCTTATGATTTTCAAAATCATTCTTATCCTATTTCTTTTAGGATTGCTCTTTATAAGTTTGTCAGCTATCAGAGTAATCGCCTTTTTTAGAAAGGGTATGCAACAATTTAAGCAGCAAACTCAACAGCAAAATACACAGCAACGGCAGCAACAACATAGATATTCCAACGGACAGGTTGTGGTTGACCACCGCAATGCAGAAGAGGCAAATAAAAAAATATTTAAGAAGAACGAAGGTGAGTATGTTGACTTTCAAGAAGAACCCATCCATGACGAGAAAGAACAACAACCCTGATGCTTAAGCGGAGTTACGTATTCTCCCCAAAATAGCCCCGCACTTCTGATTCAAAAATCCTTCGCTTCTGCTTCAAAAGTTCGACACTTTAAGAAAAACTGTAGCTTTCTGTCAAGACTATGAGATGTATCCAAGACGATACACCTCATAGACATTATTAAAAAAACACTTTAATCATGCACCAAAGTGCCAATGGCTTCGCCACTGATGACTTTCTTCAAATTGCCATATACATCCATATTAAAGACATAAATGGGCAGATGATTCTCCCTGCACATGGTGGTTGCCGTTAAATCCATCACCTTGAGATGACGGTGATAAATTTCATCAAACGTTATTTCATCAAACTTCTGAGCTGTTGGGTCTTTCTCTGGATCAGCCGTGTACACACCATCTACGCGAGTTCCCTTAAGCATCACGTCAGCTTCTATCTCTATTCCACGAAGTGAACTACCCGTGTCAGTAGTAAAATAAGGTGAGCCTGTGCCACAAGAGAAAATACAAATAGTACCGTTCTCCATAGCCTCAATGGCTTTCCACTTATTATAAAACTCCCCAATGGGCTCCATACGGATGGCTGTCATCACTTTTGTTTTCACTCCAATAGCACCCAATGCAGAGCTTAAAGCCAACGAATTGATGACCGTAGCGCACATTCCCATTTGATCACCTTTTACTCGATCGAAGCCTTTTTGCGACCCACTCAACCCTCGGAAAATGTTACCACCACCAATCACAATACCTATTTGCACGCCCATGTCGTGAACTTCCTTGATTTGTCGAGCATAGTCCGACAGACGTTCTGCATCAATACCATAGTTTTGCTTGCCCATAAGGCTCTCTCCACTCAACTTTAACAAGATTCGTTTGAACTTTACCATATCATTTAATATTTTAATAATTTTTCTTCTTCGTATGAATAAATGCTACTTCTTTGAACGAATAAGTACGCAAATGCCCTTGCTCATCTCTTAAAAGTAATTGCCCTTGCTCATTCACCCCTTCAAGAATAGCCATAAAGATTCCATTAGAATCTTGGTAGAGATGCGCTTCCCCTTTGCGATACAGCGACTCATGATAAGGCTTGACCACATATTTTTGAGGGTCAACTGAAAGCAAGCCAATCTGTCTTGCAAATGAATCTATGAGCTGCTCTAACAATTTTTCTCGATTCACTTCATGCTTTAGAATCTGAAAAAGTGAGATCGGATTAGGTGCATCGCTCAAGAATCTGGATTGATTAACATTCAAACCAATACCGAAGATGCTATTTTTGATGCCTTGCGAATCAACAGTATTCTCTATTAAGGTCCCACACAGTTTGCTATCTCGCCAATAAATATCATTTGGCCACTTCAATGAAATATCATCTACATACTCATCCAAGACCCGTTTAATAGACAATGCACCTGCCATAGACAACAAAAATTGGCGATGAATGGGGACGTGATGCGGATGAATTAAGATTGAGAACAATAGATTTTTACCTGATTCGCTCTCCCAAGTGTGATGACCTTGCCCCTTACCACTGGTTTGATAATCCGCTACCACAACCACCATGTCTTCTTGAAACATTGAGGCATGCTCGGATAGGTAAACATTGGTAGAGCCAATGGTATCCAACTGTATGAGCTTGCGGGTCATCATCGTCACAGAAGAACAGGGTTAAAAGCATCCACAAGATGTTCTATTTGCATGGTAGTATCACTTGTTCCTACCACGGAGATGATATCGAACCTTAATTCCTCTTGTATGTGATGGAGTTTGACATAAGCATCGGCTGCAAAACCTATATTTCTCATCTTTTTTAGGTCAACCGCCTCTGAAGGCAAAGTAACCTCATCGTCACGCCGTGTCTTTACTTCTACAAAGACACACGTGATTCCATCGGGCGTCAGCGCAATGATATCAATATCACGACTCCCTTGCTTCCAATCACATTCACGAATGGTATATCCCTTCTGATGCAAGAAAGCAACGGCTTGCTCTTCCCCCCATTTACCTAATTCATTATGCTGTGCCATATCAAGGTAATCATTGTCTTATTTGCAAAAATACGCTTTTTCTGGTTCACATCAAAAAGATTATATTAAATTTGTATGCAAACAATCGTGATACACTATGGCAACAGAAGAAGAACTGAAACGAGATGAATACTTTATGCGAAAGGCTTTAATCGAAGCGCAAGCCGCTTTCGACGAAGGCGAAATTCCTATTGGTGCTGTTGTTGTGTGCAAGGGGCAAATCATCTCCAGAGCACACAACCTCACAGAGAGGCTACACGATGTGACGGCACATGCAGAGATGCTCGCCATTACAGCCGCAACTAACCAATTGGGAGGGAAATATCTCACCGATTGCACCTTATATGTGACCATTGAACCATGTCCTATGTGTGCAAGTGCGTGTGGATGGGCACAATTATCTCGTGTCGTGTATGGTGCCAGCGATGACAAACGGGGATTCAAACGATATGCCCCGAAAGTGTTGCATCCCAAAGCTGAAGTTACAAATGGCGTACTCAGAGAGGATTGTATGGCACTCATGCAACTTTTTTTTAAGAGGAGGAGAGATTGAAAATCTTTAACTAATCAACGTTGATGCACACCTATTATTATATGTGTACGAAAAAGCAAATCCTCTCCAACTGCTCATACAGATGAAGAGGATTTGTTTTTTATAAAAGACACTGCTCTATTCGGGAGAAATGCCCGTCAAGAAAGTGCTATTTCACTAAGATAACCAAATATTTACTGGTGCTCCAGAAAATCTCAGGATTGGTAATTTTCAATGTATATTGCTTATTAGCGTCACGTTGCAAGATGTAACTGCTTGAAGGATGCATTGTCAATAGCTTTGCATACTTAGAGTATAACTTGATTTCTTTATCGACACGAATGTCAATTTTCGTGAAGTAATTTTTATTGAAGTTGGACTGCAACACCTTATCACCTTCAATAATGCGCTGCTCTTTCAGCTCTTTACGAGTACCAAAAACAAACCAAGCGGTGTTCAACTGCTTGTCCTGACTGTTGATAACCTGCGATTTTTTAGAACTTTCGTTAGCTAAATTGTTTACATTCGTGTGTAAATTGTTGATGGCCTCATCCAATTCGGTAATGTGAATATCTTTGGCATCAAGCTCGGCACGCATTTGTTGAAGTTGTTTGTCTTTTTCTTCCAACTGCTTTGAAAGACTTTCCAAAGTGTTTTTAAGGGCATCTCCCTTCACAGAACTCTGTTTTAACTGGTTGCGTAACTTAGCAATTAATTCTCGATTATGTTTCATCGTTTTAGCAATGAACTGAATGTTTTCTCGAATTTGTTGCTCTTTGTTGGCTCCTTCCCCACCTTTGGCGATGGTGACACGATTTTCAGCGGCATTAATCTCATTAAAACCGTCCTGAATTTCGTTGAGGGTTCCCATCATGTCGTTAATTTCATTGTCTTTTTGACTAATGACCTGTCTCAATGAATCGGTTTGTGCTCTTTCTGCAGAATCAGCAGATTGCTTATTGCCTTGACATCCTACGAAAGCCAAAGACAGTATGGCAATAAGGGTTACACTTAATAATTTTTTCATATCTCTTCTGTTTTTGATTTCTTGTTCTTTGTTTTACCTGCTACTACAATGACAATTTCGCCACGTGGCGCAGTATTCTTAAAATGGTTAATTACTTCTTCCATGGTTCCTCTGACACTCTCTTCGTGCACCTTAGAGATTTCTCGAGCTACGCTGACCTGACGCTCAGGACCAAAGAGGTCGGAGAATTGTTGCAACGTTTTCAATAATCGGTAGGGCGATTCATAAAATATCATCGTTCGAGCCTCATCTCTCAAAGATTCTAAATGCGTCTGTCGACCTTTTTTTGGTGGCAGAAAGCCTTCGAAACAGAAACGGTCACAGGGCAATCCTGATGACACTATGGCAGGTATACACGCTGTTGCTCCAGGCAATGTTTGGACGGTAATACCCGCTTTAGAGGCTTCTCGAGCCAGCAGAAAGCCAGGATCGCTTATCCCTGGTGTACCTGCATCACTAATGAGAGCAATAGTTTGACCCGCTTTCAGACGCTCCACAATTCCTGCAGTGGTTCCGTGTTCGTTGAATTTATGGTGTGACAGTAAACGATTCTGAATATCATAATGTTTCAGAAGTTTGCTCGACGTACGAGTATCTTCAGCCAAAATGAGGTCTACCTCATTCAGAATACGAATTGCTCGCATTGTCATATCTTCCATATTCCCAACTGGCGTGGGTACAATATACAATACTCCCATATATGGGACAAATATAGTTAAATTATCAACACAAGCAAAAAAACGTTCAATTTCTTTGCATTTTTTAAATCCTATTCGTATTTTTGCAATAATATAAGTACGCTCCTAAGAAGAATTTTTGACTGATTAGCAGTGGTTTTGCTTATTTATATTTATAATGATAGACTATGTGACTGGCGAATCTCATCGCCCTGGAAGAATAGAGGTTATTTGCGGATCAATGTTTTCTGGCAAGACAGAAGAATTGATTCGCCGTATGAAACGTGCTAAGTTTGCAAAACAACGAGTTGAAATCTTCAAACCTGCAATGGATGTACGCTATTCTGCAGAAGATGTAGTGAGTCATGACCAGAATACTATTCCGTCCACACCTATAGATACCTCATCATCTATCTTATTATTGGCATCAAACATCGATGTCGTCGGGATTGATGAAGCACAATTTTTAGACCAAGGACTCATCGATGTTTGCAATCAATTGGCCAACAAAGGCGTTCGAGTGATTGTGGCAGGCCTTGATATGGACTTTCAAGGGAAGCCCTTTGGACCTATTCCTGGATTATGTGCGATTGCTGACGAAGTTGTGAAAGTACATGCCATCTGTGTGAAGTGTGGAGCTTTGGCATACATTAGCCACCGATTAGTGGACAATGATAAAAGGGTGCTCTTAGGTGAGAAGCAAACCTACGAACCACTATGTAGAGAGTGTTATCAAAGAGCTTTGCAGGAAGAACAATGATATTTTATGACTTACCTGTGGTTTGCAATCTTTTGAAGTTTAGAAAATCAATGTACACATATTTTATATTATGAAGAAACAAGAAATCACTTTTGATAGGTTTATCAGAATTTCAACCACCATATTACTAATCATAGTGGTTTTCTACCTTGTCAATTATCTTAGCGGTGTATTACTTCCCTTTTTTATTGCTTGGCTTTTTGCTTATCTCTTATACCCGCTTGTAAAATTTGTGCAATATAAAATGCATGTTAGAGTGAGAGCCCTTGCAATCATCATCACCATGTTAGCTGTGCTTGGAATCATGGCTGGTGTGGTTTATGCTATCATTCCTTCGATGATTGAACAGATAGATAAACTCAATAATATTCTAAATAATTGGATTAGTCAGACAACTCATAGCAACGACTTCGGTACCTATATCTCACAATGGGTAGAAAAAAACCAAGCTGGAATCGAGAAATTCATGAAGAGTAAAGACTTTAGTGAGCTGGTGAAGACTACCATGCCCAAGCTATTTAGTATTGTAGGACAAACGGCAAGCATTATCATCAGCGTGGTAGCCTCATTGATTACCTTACTTTATACGTTCTTTATCTTACAAGATTATGAATTCCTAACGGATAACTGGATTCGCATTTTCCCCAAAAAGAATCGACCATTTTGGTCAGAGTTGATGCAAGATGTTGAGCGTGAACTTAACAATTACATCCGTGGACAAGGCTTAGTCTCCCTCTGTTTGGGAATCCTTTTCGGAATAGGTCTAACCATTATTGATTTTCCTATGGCCATTGCTTTGGGCATTATGATGGGGCTGATGAATTTGGTACCTTATCTACACACCTTAGCTCTCGTGCCAATGGCATTCCTTGCCATGCTAAAAGCCGCAGATACAGGTCAGAATTTCTTGATTGTATTTGGTCTCTCGCTCCTTGTATTCCTCATTGTACAGGTGATTAGCGATACTGTTCTCACCCCAAAAATTATGGGAAAGGCCATGAACTTAAATCCAGCTATCTTACTTCTGTCGCTCTCTATTTGGGGAACACTGCTTGGATTCATTGGCTTGATTGTTGCGCTGCCATTGACAACCCTATTGATAGCGTATTGGAAAAAATATGTGACGCAAGAGAAACAACAGGAGGTATTGCCGCAAAATGAAGCAACAACCGATCAATAGACTTGAGTGAGTGTTCGAGTTACAGCACACGAAGGCTCACTCTACAATTGCTATCCACTATCTTGGCATGACAAAAGCTACCTTGATCCACACCCCCATCAATGCAGCAATAACAAGTTTATTTCGGAAGGATGGCAAACTTTTGGTATTTAGAGAATGAAATGGCAACCATAACTTCTGTGTTTTTATATTTGCTGGTCTACCCAAAACTAACTATATTTGCATGCCGTCAACGACAATCAGCCCCTGTGTAGAACCTAAGTGGTGATACACAGTGCTTAAAAAAGTTAGTTCCACGCCACTGAACCCAACGTAATGAAGAAACTCGTATTATTTTTTCCCCTGTTATGGGTTGTCCTATCGCTTTCAACCTCCTGCAAATTTGCACCGTCTTCTGACCTTGGCGACACGGTAGCCGCATCGGTTTTCGAACCAGAAGATACTGCTTTGTCGCACAAAAGCTTATCAAAGGATGTGTCGAAAACGGTAGACAGTGCCGATATTTTTGTGATTGGTGAGGGTTCTACCCGCCAATTCCTCCAGTTAATTTCCTACCCTTCGCGACGCGACACCATGACATACGCCAAACTTCGTCCATTGAAAGTTAAAGGAAGTGCGCAATTTGGACGTATCGTTCGGATTGGCTTTATGTTCGGAAAAGACAGTGTAAAATTGGTAAAGACGGTGGAGGAGGTTCAAATAGACTCATTAGAAACTAAGAAAAGCCACGCCCATCACGCAGGAAGCGATGCCAACAATATTTCTATGAGCCGCGGCAAGGCATATTGATCCAATTCATCTTCGGGAATCCAAATATAATCTTCTGGCAACGAAGGTCTTTGGTTCAACTCCACCAGATAAAAGTCGGCTGTCAAAACTCGATGCGTCAACACATGTTTCACCCCTTTTTTAATTAACGATAGGGGCGCTGAAAATACGGGCAAATCAGCATTTTCTATCAGTAAAGGCTCCCACAACCCTTGCCAAATATCTCCAGCTGAACGCTTGTGAAAGGCTGTCATGCCCTGACACCTGAGATAAATATATGAAAAATGACGTTTTTTGATTTTCAATTTTCTTAGCTTCACAGGTAGTTCGGCTGTCTTACCGCTTCGCAAAGCCTCGCAGCTATCTGCCAAATGACAGATTAAACAGCGAGGAGACGTGGGAGTACACTGTATGGCTCCAAAGTCCATAATGGCTTGATTATATGCCGAAGGGGCTGACGTAGGCAAGAGCGACTGTGCCAACTCGGCAAACTCTTTCTGTCCTTCAGTCGTATTAATCGGAGTCGAGATACCAAAATAGCGAGACAAAACCCGGTAAACATTCCCATCGACTACCGCTACTGGCAATCCAAAAGCAATAGAACCAATAGCCGCTGCCGTATAGTCGCCCACACCTTTCATGGCTTTGAGTTCGCTCATGGTATTCGGAAAATGCCCCAAGGCTACCACTTGCTTGGCTGCCTCATGGAGATGACGTGCCCTACTATAATATCCTAAACCTTGCCACAGCCGCAACACCTCGTCTTGAGTGGCTGATGCCAAGTCCTCGACATGGGGAAAACGGTGCATGAATCGCTCCCAATAGTCCCACCCTTGCTGCACTCGTGTCTGTTGAAGGATGATTTCACTGAGCCAAATGGCATAAGGGTCGGTGGTCTCACGCCACGGCAAACTACGTCCGTACTCTTGAAACCACTTCAAAAGAGTTACCGCAAAAGGATTGGTACTTATCACATCTTCATGTTCCATGGAATCATTCATGATTCGTCATATTTTTCTAACACAGGAAAACAAGCTCAAAAGTTCACCAATGACAGTTGAAAAGGCGAACCATTTTATTATGAAAAATCTTAACAACAGCACGCTCATAACTTCAATATTTTGAACCAAACCTGTTGTCGGTGAGAAATACGCGAGTTTTGAGCAAGAAACATAAGTTTTTATAAATCAATACGTTAGCGTAATACCACATATTTTCACTCGCATTAGAGCTATCTTATAAGGGCAAAATAGTTTATTTTCCCTCCCTATTTGCATGCTTTAATCGTACTGAAGCATGAGAATAACAAGCTTAGGTTAATGAGTTAACGACAGAAAGTCATTACATTAACCACTCTATTGTAATGTTACAGCAAGTTTTTCCCAAATTTTCAACCGTTCTTTTGCTCATTTAATGAAATTCTGATTCTATTTCGCAAAAATAAAAGTGGCTGTTTTTTGTCATTTTACTTTACAATTGTTCGCCGAAAAAACAAAAGAAAAGGAGGAAAAGGATTGTGTTGCCAATCGCAATTCCCCCTACATATTATTGCTATATGGGTGAATATTTCACTTACTTAAGCGCGTGAACCGTATTGCTGGTCAAGGTTGAAAATAGCGGAATCGCCCATACGCTTAATTCTATCTACAATGCCACTGGCTGTCGCTTCCTCTTCTACTTGCTCGCGAACAAACTGCCACAAGAAGTCTTGGCTGGCATTGTCGTGTTCCGAAATTGCCAATTCAAGCAACTTATCAATCAGTTGACTCACGTGGCACTCATGCTTATAAGTGTCTTCAAATGCCTCTAATGGAGTAGACCATTTTTGCTTTACGGCAGGTATCTGATTGACTACAGCCTCTCCACCACGCTTAATGATGAAGCTTGCCATTTGGTATGCGTGATCCATCTCTTCAGCAGATTGTTTCTTCATCCAAGTAGAAAAACCTTCAAAGCCTTCTTTCTCCATATAGAAAGACATAGAAAGATATAGATTGGCTGAATATATCTCAGCAACGATTTGCTCATTGAGAGCATCTTGTAATTTTTTTGAAATCATAAGTCTAATATTTATATGTAATGTATTTATTGCAAATTTACAAAAAAAAATGCAGAACTGTATGGCTTTACCGCTATTTTTGAGCTTTTGTAACATTTGTAAATCTAATTACAAGTTATTAACATTGTTTCTTTGGAAAATGCTGCGCAACAAGGTGTCAATGCCCCATTGAAAGAAAGATAAGCAACCGATTGGCAGACATCATTATTTTTCTGTACCTTTGCATTATCACGATTCACAGTCAAAAGACGTTGGTGGCAACAGAAAACGATGGAAGAAAATACAGAACTAAAGCTTGCTTGGGAGTTTGTAGAGCATACCGAGCAAAGCATTTTCCTTACAGGTAAGGCAGGAACAGGCAAGACAACCTTTTTGAAGATGGTGAAAAAGCACAGTGGCAAACGTTTAATCGTTGTTGCTCCTACTGGTGTTGCTGCCATCAACGCTGGTGGTGTTACCATTCACTCGTTTTTTCAGTTGCCGCTATCTCCCTTTGTACCCAATGCAACCGTGCGTGAAAGATATAACTTTGGTAAAGAGAAGCGCAAAATTATTCGAACACTTGACATGCTGGTTATCGATGAAATTAGTATGGTTCGCAGTGATTTACTGGATGCTATTGATGCGGTGCTACGAAGATACAGACAGCACGACCGTCCTTTTGGTGGGGTACAGCTGCTCATGATTGGCGATTTACAACAGCTTACACCTGTGGTAACGCCAGCAGATGAAGTCTTGCTACGACCTTATTATGATACCCCCTACTTTTTTGGCAGCCATGCTCTACAACAAACTCCGTATGTGACCATTCAACTTCAAAAGGTATATAGACAACAAGATGAGACTTTCCTGAATATTCTCAATCATTTACGCGAGAACACGTTATCGCCAACTGATTTACAGGTACTGAACGAGCGTTATCAACCTCACTTTCAACCCCGACAGGAAGAGGGATATATCCGTCTGACCACTCACAATAACAAGGCTGATAGCTATAATGACTTGCGATTGGAACAGTTATCTGCAAAAGCCTATCATTACATGGCAAGCATTAAAGGAACATTTCCAGAATATTCCTATCCTACAAGTGAGTCGTTAGTGTTCAAAGTGGGTGCGCAAGTGATGTTCATTAAGAACGATAGTTCAGCAGAGCATTTGTTCTATAATGGTAAGATTGGACACATTATCTACTTAGACGACAGTCATATCGAGGTACTCTGCCCAGGCGATGAGCATTCTATTGTCGTAGAAAAACAAACGTGGGAAAACACTACTTATAAAATTAATGAAGGGACAAAGGAGATAGAACCAACGGTGCAGGGAACATTTAGTCAGTATCCCTTGCGCTTGGCATGGGCGATTACCATACACAAAAGTCAAGGACTTACCTTCGAGCGTGCCATTATTGATGCGGGTTCATCGTTTGCATCTGGGCAGGTATATGTGGCATTAAGTAGATGTAAGACATTAGAAGGGCTGGTATTGGCCTCCCCCATTACAGCAGAAGCCATTATAAACGACCAAGGGGTGGCGGATTATATTAACCGACAAGACGAGGAAGCACGCAAAAGTATTGAACAATTGCCAAGATTAAAGGACGATTATGAGCGTTTTCAACTCATTGAATTGTTTCAGTTTATGGATATATGGCGAACTGAAGAGATGCTTTGTCGTTTGCTCATAGAGTTCTTCCACAACTATTCTAAACTCATCTTAATCCACAAATCCACCGTCAAAGAGCTACAGGAGAAAGTAACTATCATTGCATACAAATGGACAACGTATATCAGTCAATTAACGATTGAACAGATTCACGACCCACAGTTCCTTGAAAGAGTAGTTGCCAGTGCTAACTATTTCAAGAAGACACTAAAGCACTATTTAGAGGACTTGATTGAGCAAACCTTGGAAGTAAAGTCGAACAATAAAGTTGCCATGCGCCGTTTGGACAATTACCTCACAGATTTGAGAGAAATGTATTTAGCTAAAAAATACCTATTGCAAACGGTCATCACCAACGGATTTACCACAGAAAACTATTTACGCGCCAAACAAGAGGCACTGCTCATGGCATTGGACGAACTTTCGCCAACTCCCCAGCGACGGTCGAAAAGCACCAAAAAGAAAAAAGAGAAAAAAGAAAATACAAAGGATATTACGCTTCAACTTCTTAAGAGAGGACTCACACCCTTACAGATTGCGACAGAGAGGAAGCTTACTACTTCTACTATTTATACGCATTTGGGATATTTTGTAAAACAAGGAGTCATCGACATCAACGATTTCATGGAGCAAGAACATATACAAAATATTCAGCAAGTAATCCAAAAGATAGGTGTTGACAACGGGAGGACTGCGATCAAAGCACTTTGCCTACCAACAGTTACTTATGAAGAGATTAACCTCATGATTGCTGCTTTTCATCGCTCATGAAGACAAGCGAAAGAATAAGAGATGTTAAAAGCCGTTAGAAGACTGGATAAGGAAACTCCCTAACATAAGAACCCTCTGCAATGAGATGCTTTCCTACTATCTAAAAAGAAAACTATCCCTTTGTACCTTTCAAGAAGATTATTTACCTTTGTATTCATCAAACAGAACTATTAAATCATAAAACAATGAAGAAATACGCACTTACAGTTTTCATTTTGACTGCATCTTTGTGCATCCAAGCACAAAATCTATTCGTAGCAACTTACAATCTACGTTATGACAACGAGGACGATCGACAGGAAGGCAATGGCTGGACTAAGAGATGTCAAGTGATATGTGACTTTCTAAACTTTGAACAACCTGACATATTTGGCACTCAAGAAGGTCTGAAACATCAATTGGAAGATCTAAAAAGAGGCTTAGACCAGTACGATTATATCGGCATCGGTCGTGAAGATGGAAAGGAACAAGGCGAACATTCGGCTATCTTCTATAAGAAGGACAAGTTAAAATGCTTGGACAACGGCAACTTTTGGCTTAATGAAACGCCAGAGAAGCCTGTTCTCGGTTGGGATGCTGCATGTGTTCGGATTTGCACATGGGGAAAGTTTCATGATTGGAAGACGAACCTTACCTTCTATTTCTTTAATCTTCACATGGATCATGTGGGTGTTGTTGCACGGCGTGAGGCTGCAAAATTGGTGATTAAAAAGATTAAAGAGATTGCTGGCAACAATGCCCCTGTCATTCTTACAGGCGACTTTAACGTCGATCAGCATGATGAAATTTACAAAATATTCAGCGAGTCAGGCATCTTGAAAGATTCATATGTGGCAGCAAAACATCGATTTGCAGAGAATGGAACATTCCAAGATTTTGATTCGAGTATGAAATCAGAAAGCCGAATCGATCATATTTTCGTATCAAACAAGTTCGAAGTGAACAATTATGCCATTCACACAGACGCTTATTGGACAGCAAATGAGAAGATGCCTAAGTTGAAATCGGGAAATGCACCTAAAGAGTTAGAATTCCAACAGTACACGCATCGTCTTCCTTCTGACCACTATCCTGTACTTGCTAAAATAAGGTACGAGAAGTATGGCACCTGCAAATTCTAATTCGTCATTTATCCTACTTATCAAAAAAGGCTGCACCATGTAAAGATGTGCAGCCTTTTTTGATAAGTAGACATTATTATTCTGTTACTTCTTTCTCACTGGTACGATAATAAGTGAGCGCACTCGGAGTGAAGTTTTTAATAAAGAGGCTGTGTCCTGCATTTTCTTCTTCGGCATGGCGCACGAACACATGAGCACTCTTAGCAAATAAGTTTTCTGCTTTTGTGGCATCATCAAGTATTAGCAGTGACATCACAAGATTGGCAGTCATGTTGTAAAGTCGACGTGCTAAGAAGTCTTGTGTCTCTTGACAGTTGGCATCTTTCACAAAAGCAATAGACTCCTCGTACTGACTGAGCATCGCTTCAACCCTTTGACGCAAAGGAGTCAAAGCTTCACTCACTGGCTGTTCTATCATTTCTCGCATGATATTGAGATAGGTACCGTTCATAATATAACGAATGGCAGCCACTACTTGCATTTGCGTTGTACCTTCATAGATAGAGAAGATGCGTGCATCACGATACAAACGTTGGCACTTGTATTCCATTATAAAGCCCGAACCGCCGTGTACACTAATGGCATCATAAGCATTCTGATTTGCATATTCTGAGTTCATTCCCTTAGCTAAAGGTGTAAAGGCATCTGCCAGACGTGTGTATTTCTTCATCTCTGCACGCTCTTCGGGTGTGAGTTTCCGGTCTCGCTGAATATCCTCAAGTGCTTTATATATATCAACATACCTTGCCGTTTGATACAACAAAGACCTACCTGCATCCAGTTTGGCTTTCATGCGCGACAGCATATCATACACAGCAGGGAACTCTATAATGGGCTGTCCAAACTGCTGACGCTCTTTGGCATATGCCACAGCTTCGTTATATGCCTCTTGCGCCACACCTACAGACTGCGCCGCAATGCCCAAACGAGCACCATTCATCAACGCCATGACGTACTTGATAAGCCCTAACCTTGTAGAACCACACAGTTCGGCTTTGGCATTCTTGTACACCAACTCGCAAGTTGGCGAGCCATGTATTCCTAATTTGTTTTCAATATGGCGCACATCTACGCCTCCGTCTCGCTTATCATAGATGAACATTGATAAGCCACGACCATCTTTTGTTCCCTCTTCCGAGCGTGCCAACACCAGATGAATATCCGAGTCGCCATTGGTAATAAAGCGTTTTACGCCATTGAGCCTCCAACAATCGTTCTTCTCATCGAACGTTGCTTTCAACATCACCCGCTGAAGATCCGAACCAGCATCGGGTTCTGTTAAGTCCATTGACATGGTTGCGCCCTCACAGACACGAGGAATGAATCGTTCTCTTTGCTCATCTGTTCCAAACTCATACAAGGTATCAATACACGATTGTAAAGACCATACTGTTTGAAAACCTCCATCGGCTGCGGCTATCATCTCCGACAACATTGAAAAGGTGACATTAGGCAAGTTCAATCCACCATATCTACGTGGCATTGACAAACCCCACAGTCCTGCCTGACGAGTAGCTTTTATATTTTCTATCGTCTTACTGGCATACTTCATGCGCCCATTCTCCAAGTGTGGTCCTTCCAAGTCGACCGCTTCCGAGTTGGGTTCTATGATATTAGCAGCCACATCGCCTGTGATTTCTAAGATGCGTTTGTAGTTCTCGATGGCATCTTCATAATTTACTGGAGCATCTTCAAAATGCTCTTGATCTTCATAGTTGCGCTCTTTGAGCTCAACAATGCGCTTCATCAACGGATGTTCTAAGTGAAACGCTATCTCCGGATGGTCGGTATAGTAATTTGACATAGTTTGATAATCAGCCTCTCCCCTTACCCCTCCCCAAAAGGGAGGGTGTGAGGGAGAGGCTATTCTTAATTATTTGCTGTTCTCTTTATAATATTTCATCATCTTGGGTACCACTTCCTCTACCGAACCCGTTATCACATAGTCGGCTATCTTATTGATAGGCGCGTCTGGATCGGTGTTGATAGAGATAATGATTCCTGCATCTTGCATACCCGAGATATGCTGAATTTGCCCTGAGATGCCACAAGCAATATAAACTTTGGGATGCACCGTAACACCAGTTTGTCCCACCTGTCTGTCAGTATCAATCCATCCAGCATCCACGGCAGCACGACTCGCTCCTACTTCGGCATGCAACACGTCTGCCAATTCAAACAAAAGATTAAATCCCTCTTTACTTCCTACACCATATCCTCCTGCCACTACGATGGGAGCACCCTTGAGGTTATGCTTCGGTTCTTCGACATGTCGCTCTATCACTCGTACAGCATAAGCGGCAGGAGACACATATTCTGTCACCACGGGGTAAACCACTTCACCCCTCGCCTTACCGTCATAGAGTGCTTTTTGCATCACCCCCGAACGAACAGTAGCCATTTGTGGCCGATGGTCTGGGTTGACAATCGTTGCAACGATGTTTCCTCCAAAGGCGGGGCGAATTTGATACAGCAAGTTTTTATATACTCGTTTGGCTTTACGGTCTTCGTAATCACCAATCTCGAGTTCTGTACAGTCGGCTGTCAGTCCACTGGTCAACGAGGAGGATACGCGTGGTCCAAGATCTCGACCTATCACAGTAGCGCCCATTAAACAAATCTGTGGCTGCTCGTCTTCAAACAGTTTTACCATGATATCGGTATGGGGTGCTGAGGTATAAGGAGACAATCCTTCGCCCTCAAACACAAATAATTTGTCGACACCATAAGGCAAAATTTGCGATTCTACATTACCTTTTATTCCGGTACCTATCGCCATGGCATGCAACTCTACGCCTAACTGAGTAGCCAGCTTGCGCCCTTTGGTGAGCAATTCTTGAGATACCTCGGCAACAGTTGTACCTTCTATCTCACAATATACAAATACGTTGTTCATATATACTTAAGTTTATAAGTTTTTGAGTTTATGAGTTTTTAAGTTCTCTAAGTACAAAAAAACCTTAGCAAGAGGCAATTTTGTTTTTTAACTTAAAAACTAAAAAACTGACAAACTAAAAACTTATCCAATAATCTTTTCGTCAATCAACTCTTTCATCAACGCTTCTACATCCTTATCTGCTGCCGTAAGCGTCTTGCTCTCCTTTGCCTGAAACACAATATTTTGTACTGCCTTCACCTTCGTAGGCGAACCAGAGAGACCGCATTGTGCTGGGTCACCGTCTACATCTGCCACAGACCATTGGGTAAGCGTTAAATAGGGACGCTTTTCATACAGCGCACTCCAAGCTTCATCACCCTTACGCTCTAACGGACAAGTGGCGTACTTGTACTTCATGACCAGTTTTGCATGACAAGGACGACAAGGTGCTGCACTGCCATTCACCGTCACTACGACTGGTAAAGGAGCCTCAACCGTTTCTACCCCACCATCTATTTGGCGTCGAATGGTAGCCACTCCGTCCTCCACTCTTATGATTTCTTCTGCGTAAGTAACCTGATGAAGCCCTAACTTTTGTGCCACCTGCGGCCCTACTTGTGCCGTGTCGCCATCAATCGCTTGTCGACCTCCAATCACTAAGTCTACATCACCTATTTTCTTAATGGCAGTGGCAAGCGCATAAGAAGTGGCTAATGTGTCAGCACCTGCAAACAAACGGTCGGTCAACAACCAACCCGTATCTGCACCACGGTACAATCCCTGACGTATAATTTCACCTGCTCGAGGAGGTCCCATCGTCAGCACACCCACCGTAGAGCCTGGATTTTGTTCTTTAAGGCGCAGTGCCTGCTCCAAGGCATTCAGATCTTCGGGGTTAAAAATGGCTGGCAGAGCGGCACGATTCACTGTTCCTGCCTCTGTCATAGCATCCTTTCCCACGTTTCTTGTGTCTGGTACTTGCTTGGCAAGTACGACAATTTTCAACTTCATAGATATTATTTTATGTGATAAATTTTATTGATAAATACACCCCCGAAAAGGTAATAGCTCGTCACAAAAATACGAACTTTTTAAGTGTCCGCAAAATAAATGATTACTTAATTGCACAAATAGAAAAGAAATGCGCATTTCTCCACAAAGATAAGCCAAAAGAATAGTCGCTACAACTCATCCCAACAACACACCAAAACAGCCTATTTTGTACTGGAAAACAGACTGTTTTCCTCATCAAAACAGTCTGTTTTGGTGTTCTAATGATATGAGTTTCTTACCCAATGGCATACCACCAGACAACACGTTACTACCACCAAGCTCATGCCATTGAATACATTTTTACCTCTACCCCACGAAAAGAGAAAACGAGAAATGTTTTATCACGCATTTTTTCCATTATTACTTTTTTATATATATCTTTGCAGAAGATAGGCTGCGCCTTAACAAAGAAAATAAATTTTCTCTGTATTCGGCTTGCGCTATCTTTGCAGTAAATGTGCATTAACGCAACAAGCACAGCAAACATACCAAAGATTTACAGCAGCGTTTTTGCACCAAATTTAGACACGATTCCGTCTCTAAAGAACCTAAGGAATTATTTGAAAGCGACACTTTATTAAAGATATGATAGACAGAGTTACGGTTGAACGAATTAAGGATGCTGCAAATATTGTAGATGTTGTTGGCGAATTTGTCACTCTCCGCAAGAGTGGAGCCAACTACAAAGGTTTATGCCCATTCCATAACGAAAAGACACCTTCGTTTTTCGTATCGCCAGCCCGTGGCACCTGTCACTGTTTTGGTTGTGGAAAAGGAGGTAATTCTGTTAGTTTCATCATGGAACATGAACAGATGACTTATCCCGAAGCCTTGCGGTGGTTAGCTCGTAAATATCATATCGAGATACAAGAACGTGAAATGAGCGATGAAGAGCGTAGAGAACAAAGCGAACGCGAATCCATGTTCATTGTCAACGAATGGGCTGCCAGCTATTTCAGTGACCTGTTGCATCACCATCCTGACGGTCAAGCCATCGGGATGCAATATTTTAGAAATCGTGGCTTCAGAGACGACATCATTCAAAAGTTTCAGTTGGGTTACGACTTACCCAACCGACTTGCTTTGGCGCAAGCTGCTCTTGGCAAGGGATATCAAAAAGAATTCTTGATAAAGACAGGAATTTGCTACCAAAACGATCGTGGTGACCTTATCGACAGGTACGCTGGTCGGGTTATCTTTCCATGGATAGGACTCAATGGAAAAGTGGTAGGCTTTGGCGGTCGTGTGCTTGATGCACGCACCAAAGGGGTGAACCAGAAATACGTCAACTCTCCAGCTTCAGAGATTTACCAGAAAGACCGTGAGCTGTACGGAATCTATCAAGCCAAAAAAGCCATTGCCAAAGAAGACTGGGTGTACATGGTAGAGGGATATACCGATGTTATCTCCATGCACCAGTGCGGCATTGAGAACGTGGTAGCCAACTCAGGAACAGCACTCAGCCTGCATCAAATACACATCTTGCATCGCTTCACATCGAATATCACCCTGCTCTACGATGGTGATGCTGCAGGAATCCATGCCGCCTTTCGAGGAATGGACATGCTGCTAAGCGAAGGAATGAACATCAAAATACTGTTGCTGCCCGATGGAGAAGACCCTGATGGCTTTGCTCGGAAACATACAGCAGATGACTTGAAGACTTATATCGAACAACACCAAACAGACTTTATACAGTTTAAGACCGATTTATTGGTGAAAAATGAGACCGACCCCTACAAGCGATCGGAAGGAATCAACTCTATTATAAGAAGCATCGCAGTGGTTCCCAATCAGGTTTTAAGAGATACCTATGCGCAAGACTGTGCCAGACGCATTGGTATGAAAGAAGAGACGCTGATTAATACCATGAACCGATACATCAGAAACTATAGGGAAGAAATGTCCAAAGAGGAAAGGCGACAAATAGAAGCACTCAATACTTCCAAACCAACGCCTCAACTACCAACGGCTCAGCCCATGGAGCAAGCGTCACAAGTGGAAAAAATGTTGGTACAACTCATCATCAGAAAAGGCGAGCAATTGGTTTTAGAGCAAGTAGAAGATGAGAATCATCAACTCTTCGACCTAACGGTTGCTCAATTCATTGACTACTCTCTGCGGGAAGATAATTTGCATTTTGACCATGAAATTTCAAATCGAATATTGACCGAAGCTGTAGAACATAGCGGTGAGGAAGGATTTGTAGCCGAGTCGTATTTCATTCATCATGAAGATATTGAAGTCAGCAAACTGGCTACGGAGATGAGTACAGACCGCTATCAGTTGATAGCAGAAGAGAAACCTGCTTCAGATTTGCAGTACATGGACGAGGCACAGTTGGCAACAGAAGCCCAAGAGGCGCTACGCAACCATACGATACATCTGCTAATGGACTTCCGCATGGATTATGTGGAACAGCATCTGAAAGACTTGATGCAACAGATTGGACAGGTCTCCAATGACCCGGAACGACTACAAGAATTAGTAGCAGAATACAAGGACATGCAACAAATTCGTAATGCGCTGGCAAAGAAATTAGGTAGTCACATCATTGTGTAAGCGATGTATGTATTATAAGCAACCTTGTTGTGGGGCATCTTTCAATTTGGGCAAAAGGATAAATACTCCAATGCCAATTTAGAAATATCACTAAAATAATGAACTTAAGACCTATCAATCTATTTTATCTTCAAATGAACAAATCATGATTTACGTTCATTGGATTATCCTTGCCATTTATATTGTCATCGTGTTGGGAACTATCATCACGATTTTATTAGACAATAGACAACCATCCAAAACAATGGCATGGCTGTTAGTCTTGATATTTGTCCCCATTGTTGGCATTATTTTATATTTCTTCTTTGGTCAAAACACACGAAAAGAACGTTCCATGAGCCAGCGCAGCATGGATGAACTAACCAAACGTTCGATGTTGGAGTTTGTCGTTCAGAAAGATTTGAAACTTCCTACACACTACCAACCACTAATACAGCTCTTCACAAATCAAAACACAGCCCTCCCTTTCAAAGACAATGAGGTGGATATCTTTGTCGAAGGAGCCGACTTTTTCTTAGCTTTGCTTAAAGCCATTGGGCAGGCAAAAGACCATATCCACATCGAATCCTATATCATTGAGGACGACGCATTGACAAATCTCATTGCAGATGCACTGATAGACAAAGCCGCAGAGGGCGTGGAAGTGCGCATGATTTATGACTATGTGGGCTGTTGGAAAGTACCGTCACGATATTTTGAACGCCTTCGGGCTGGTGGAGTTGACGTTCGATCGTTTATGCCCGTTCACTTTCCTGCTTTCACAGGGAAGGTAAACTATCGTAACCACCGTAAATTAGCGGTGATTGACGGTAAGATAGGATTTATTGGAGGAATGAACATTGCGATGCGATATATGCGTGGCAGTAAATCTCAACCTTGGCGAGACACCCACCTTCGTATTCGAGGAGGTGCTGTTTATGGCATTCAGCGGGCTTTCTTGGTAGACTGGTATTTTGTTAATCGCACCCTTATTAGTAGTCAGAAATATTATCCCCCACTGGACACTTCTATCTCTAACAACTGTATCGCACAAGTAGTTACCAGCAGTCCTATATCTCCTTGGCCCGAAATTATGCAAGGTTATGTACGCATTTTGCTACAAGCCCAACACTACGTGTTTATGGAAACGCCTTATTTCTTGCCCACGGAGCCAGTGCTTTTTGCCCTAAGAACAGCAGCTGTGGCTGGTGTTGACGTCAGGCTCATGCTTCCCAAGCACAGTGATGTAAAGATTGTGGAATGGGCAAGTAGGTCGTATATTTCCACTATGATAGAAGCAGGAGTAAAAGTGTACCTGTACACTGAAGGTTTCAACCACTCCAAGTTGTTAGTGGCAGATGACAATTTGTGTACTTGTGGGTCGACAAACATTGATTTTCGTAGTTTCGAAAACAATCTTGAAGCAAATATTTTCTTTTATGATCAGTCATTAGCTTTACGCATGAAGGAGGTATTTTTCAAGGATCAAGAGGCTTGCGTACTGATAGAAAAGCTGAGTGACCTTACCCATCGTCCCTTCATCAACCGCCTTTGGGAATCGATAGTACGTCTGTTATCACCACTACTATAAAGCAAATGGCTCCATGAGGTAGCCTCATCTCCCAATTTTTTCTTTTAGACGGTTCAGCCTGTCCGTTCTGTTTTTTATATCAACACAAGGCTATCTGCCGTTTACAGTTGATAGTTTAACCCAAATCGGTCATTAGGATTTCTCTGTGTCGTACGGCAAAGAGAAATCCTTTAATTTTTTCCATATGGACA